>CAIYZI010000067.1 GCA_903930665.1 uncultured beta proteobacterium | reverse complement strand
TACATCGTCTTGGGTGTTTTGTATGAAAGTTACATACACCCCATCACCATTCTCTCCACACTACCCTCTGCTGGGGTAGGCGCTCTACTTGCACTGATTATTTCAGGAAATGATCTTGGCATCATCGGTATCATCGGCATCATTTTGCTCATTGGCTTTGTCAAGAAAAATGCCATCATGATGATTGACTTTGCTTTAGAGGCTGAAAGGGTTGAGGGAAAGTCACCGCGGGATGCAATTTATGAAGCGTGCTTGTTACGTTTACGCCCCATTCTCATGACCACCATGGCAGCACTGCTTGGTGCTTTACCTTTGATGTTGGGTACCGGTACCGGCTCTGAACTAAGGCACCCATTAGGCATCACCATGGTTGGTGGCCTTCTCGTCAGTCAGGTTTTAACACTGTTCACAACTCCAGTAATTTATTTGGCTTTTGATCGACTCTCCTCTCAGCTAAAAGAGTATCGATTAAAACGTCAGTCCAAATAATGAGTCTGCCAATACGCCCATGAATATTTCTACGTCATTTATTCATCGGCCTATAGCGACAACGCTACTCATGCTAGCTATTTTGCTAGCTGGTGTTTCCGCATTTAAATTGCTTCCTGTTTCACCATTGCCACAGGTAGATTTTCCAACCATCTCTGTATCAGCTTCCTTGCCTGGTGCAAGTCCAGAAACCATGGCCGCAACAGTTGCTACCCCACTAGAAAGATCTTTAGGGCGCATTGCTGGCGTTACAGAGATGACATCCTCTAGCTCCTTAGGATCTACACGAATAACCCTGCAATTTGATCTCAGTCGCAATATTGATGGCGCGGCTAATGATGTACAAGCTGCTATCAATGCTGCACATGCACTCTTGCCAACAGGCCTGCCTAGCAACCCCACCTATCGCAAAGTGAATCCCGCCGATGCTCCCATCATGATTCTGAGTTTGACCTCAGAAACCATGACGCGCGCGCAGTTATACGATGCCGCCTCGACCATCTTGGCGCAAAAACTTTCTCAAGTTGGCGGGGTTGGCCAGGTTACTGTCGGTGGAAGCTCTTTACCTGCAGTCCGAGTGGAAATTAATCCCACGATGATGTCAGCCCGAGGAATCGGATTTGAAGATGTCCGCACCGCCATTGCTGCATCCAATACGATCAGGCCGAAAGGGGCAATTGAAAGCGGCCAAAGAGCTTGGCAAGTTGTGGCCAACGATACGGCAAACAAGGCAAGAGACTATCTACCTATTATCGTTGGCTATCACAATGGTGCGCCCATCCGCATTAGTGATTTCGCCCAAGTTATTGACTCTGTTGAGGATTTGCGCAACGGAGGAATTGCAGATGGCAAACCAGCCGTCCTCATCGTACTTTGGCGCCAACCAGGCGCCAATATCATCTCCACCGTAGATGGAGTAAAAGCTACCTTACCTCAATTAAGAGCCTCTATACCTGCAGCAGTAGATATGCAGGTAGCTCTTGATAGAACGCCAACCATTCGAGCTTCTCTTGCTGAAGTAGAGCGAACCCTCATTCTCTCGGTCATCCTAGTTGTCATGGTGGTGTTTTTATTCCTGGGAAATATTCGGGCAACCATTATTCCCAGCATTGCCGTTCCCATCTCCTTGGTCGGGACTTTTGCAGCTATGTGGCTATGTAACTTCTCCCTGAATAACTTATCCCTGATGGCACTGACGATTGCTACAGGTTTCGTAGTTGATGATGCAATCGTAGTTCTTGAGGTTATCTCCCGCAGAATTGAGAATGGCCAGTCTCCAATGCAGGCGGCAATTGAAGGATCTCGAGAAGTAAGTTTTACCGTTCTTTCGATCACGATTTCTCTAATAGCCGTATTTATTCCCATTTTATTAATGGGCGGTATTGTCGGCAGGCTTTTTAGAGAATTTGCCATTACCCTCTCAGTCGCAATCGCCGTTTCGCTAGTCATCTCTCTAACAGCAACTCCCATGTTGTGTGCGCATCTCCTCAAACAACACAAGACAACAAAACCCAGTCGATTCATGGAATCCATTGAGATATTTTTTCTCAAAATGAATCAAAAATATGCAAGCTCATTGGAGTATGCGCTCCAACATAAGCGCATGATGATGGCCACTCTCTTTGCCGTTATTGGACTGAATATTTACTTATATGGGGCTATTCCTAAAGGTTTCTTTCCACAACAAGATACAGGCCGAATTGTTGGAAGTATTCAAGCAGACCAAGATATCTCCTTCCAAGCCATGCAATTGAAGATGTCACAATTTATGCAGATCGTCATGCAAGACCCAGCCGTCGATAAGGTTGTTGGATTTACCGGTGGAGGACAAACAAATACTGGTAGTGTATATATCTCCCTTAAGCCTCTGGCATTGAGAGAGGCCAACATGGATGAAGTTGTTGGAAGAATGCGGCGAAAGCTCAATGCTGTAGCAGGTGCCACTTTATTCTTGCAACCCGTACAAGATATTCGAATCGGTGGTCGCAGCAGTAATGCTACATACCAGTTCACCCTTTTGGGAGATAACCTTCAAGACCTTAGGGAGTGGGCTCCAAAAATACGCTTTGCCATGACTGATCTACCTGAACTTATAGATGTCAATACAGATTCGCAAGACAAGGGCTTACAAACCACCATCAATATTGACCACGATACTGCTTCAAAATTGGGTCTCACAACAAACTTGATTGATACAACGCTCAATGATGCCTTTGGTCAGCGTCAGGTTTCCACTATCTTCAACCCCCTCAATCAATATCACGTAGTGATGGAAGTTGCCCCTCAGTATTGGCAAAACCCAGAAATACTTAAGCAAATTTATGTAAGCACTTCAGCACCCACACCAAACTCATACTCCGTTGGTGCAGCCCAATCCATCACCGCAGCTACCGTGCCCATTACCACTATCAATACTAGCGGGAAAAAAGCGGCCGCACAAATTCCTCTTGCCGCGTTTGCAAACTATGGCCCCACCAATACCCCCCTATCAGTTAATCATCAAAGTCAATTTGCTTCCAACACCATTTCCTTCAACCTACCAGCAAATGTTTCTTTAGGACAAGCATCGGATGCTATTTTTTCGATGATGGATCGACTTAACGTACCTACATCGGTTAGAGGCAGTTTTCAAGGTACAGCAAAAGCTTTTCAAGACTCGCTTTCAAGTCAGCCTTGGCTAATAATGGCGGCCTTTATTACGGTTTATATTGTTTTAGGAATTTTGTATGAGAGTCTGATTCACCCCATCACCATCTTGTCCACCCTACCATCAGCAGGTGTTGGCGCACTCTTGGCGCTCATGCTCTTTAATACCGAATTTAGCATCATCGCTTTAATCGGTGTCATCTTACTCATTGGCATTGTTAAGAAGAATGCGATCATGATGATTGACTTTGCCATTCATGCACAAAGAACAGAGGGCTTATTACCTCATGATGCTATTTACAAAGCCTGTTTAATGCGTTTTCGTCCGATTCTTATGACGACCATGGCAGCAATTTTGGGGGCCATTCCGCTTGCAATTGGCTCCGGCGATGGAGCTGAATTTCACAGGCCTCTGGGCATCTCCATCGTAGGCGGATTAATTATGAGTCAACTGTTGACCTTATACACAACACCTGTAGTCTATCTTTATATGGAACGCTTGCGTACATGGAATTGGAAAAAGAAATGAGTAATATGAAATCCCCACTGAACCTTGGTATGACGCAAAAACTAATAGCATCGCTAAGCCTGTTCATCTTAATAACAGGCTGTATGGTGGGGCCTGACTATACAAAGCCAGAAAGCCAATCTGCGCCAAGCTATAAGGAAGTTGACGGCAATACTAGTGGTGATGGCTGGAAAATTGCAGAACCGAATGAACAGGGATTGCGCGCTAAATGGTGGGAAATTTATAAAGACCCCACGCTTAACGAACTCATAAATAAAGTTGATATTGACAATCAAAACATCATTGCTGCTGAAGCTCAATATCGCCAGGCAACCGCTTTACTAACTCAAGCTCGTGCAGCCCTCTTTCCAACATTAACGGCTAATGGTAGCGGCACCAGAGGTACCGTGAATGGAGGTAATAACGGCAACTTTTCTAGCGTTGAGCAAACTTCCAATGCCAATCTTGGAGCGAGTTGGGTTCCTGATATTTGGGGTCAAGCAAGGCGAAATATAGAATCCAGCGGAGCTAATGCGCAGGCTACCGCCGCGCAATTAGATGCCCTGAGGCTTTCTACCCAAGCAACACTCGCGCAGACTTACTTTCAGCTTCGTATTGCCGATATGCAAATCAAGATGTATGACACCACCATTAAGACGTATGAAAAGTCATTGCAGATCACTCAAAACCAATATAACGCTGGCATAGTAACTCAATTAGATGTTGCTCAAGCAAGCACCCTTTTGGAATCTACTGTCGCCCTAGCCATTGATGTGAGTCTCTCTAGAGCACAACTGGAGCATGCAATAGCTGTTCTAGTAGGCCAAACACCTTCCACATTTACCCTAAAGGCGCAGGAGTTATCCATTGATCCTAAGACGGGTTTGGTTGTCAGTCCAGTATCGAAATTGGTAGCCGAGCTTCCTGATGTCCCCGTAGGCATTCCCTCCACCCTTTTAGAGCGTCGCCCTGATATAGCCGCAGCAGAGAGACAAATGGCGGCGGCTAATGCCAAAATCGGCGTAGCTGTTGCCGCCTTCTATCCGACCCTCACGATTTCTGCAGCGGGGGGCTATCAAGGCGTGGATCTACCGAACCTATTGAGTATGCCCTTGAGATATTGGTCAATTGGACCAGCGTTAGCGCAACCGTTATTTGATGGTGGACTTCGTATAGGCGCCTATAAACAAGCAGGTGCTGTATACGATCAAAATGTCGCACTGTATCGTCAAACTGTTCTTGCAGCCTTTCAGAACGTTGAAGACAATTTGGTAGCCTTAAGAATGCTACAGAGCGAAAGTAAGTCTCAAGCAAGTGCCGTCAAACATGCGCAAGATGCCGTGCGCATCAGTACCAATCAATATAAATCCGGAATCATCACTTATTTGGATGTTGCAACTTCACAAGCTGCCGAACTTAGCAATGAGCGTATCCTGATGTCCTTACTAAATCGTCAGATTGCCGCGCACGTAGGCTTAATCACCTCTTTAGGGGGAGGCTGGGATGTCAAGCAAATTGCAGATAAATAATTCCGGGGGCCATACATACGGCAGTCTCAGACGCCGTATTGCTTAAACCAGGCTAAGCACTTTCCCCATCCATCTTTGGCTGGACCTTCGCGGTAGGATTCACGGTAGTCAGCATGAAATGCGTGTGGAGTATCCGGGTAGATAATAAATTCTGAAGCTTTCGCAGCGGGATTTTTTGACGCGGATTTCTGTAAAGCCTCACGCATCATCTCAATACTTTCTAAGGAAATACCGGCATCAGCTGCACCATATAAACCTAAAACCGGAGCTTTTAGTTCATCCGCTATATCTATTGGATTAAGGGGGTTGCTTGCAGTTTTCTCACCAACCAAGCGGCCATACCAAGCTACTCCAGCACGCACTTGAGGGAGGGTGGCAGAGAGCCAAGTGATTCGCCCACCCCAACAGAAGCCTGTTACACCAACACGCTGCAAATCCCCACCATTTTTCCCAGCCCAAACTAAAGCAGCCTGCAAATCACCAAGCACTTGCTCATCAGAAGTTTTGGAGATGATATTGGTAAAAATTTCAGCAATGGTGCCATACTCGCTTGGGTCACCAGCGCGCGTAAAAAATTCAGGGGCAATCGCTAAATAACCCAACTTCGCAAAACGTCTTGTGACATCAGCAATGTATTCATGCACTCCAAAAATCTCACACACAACGACGATAATAGGTAGCAGGCCTTGGGAAATTTCTGGGCGAGATACATAAGCAGGCAACTGAAAGTTGCCCACGGGAATCATGCGTTCGCCAGCCTCAATTCCCACAAAATCTGTTTTTACTGCTGCAGCCATGACCGGATCAGATGCAGGTGCAAATCCAATTCCAGCAGCGCCCACTATAGTCGCTTTCATGAAATCCCTTCTGCCGCCTAATGATGCCTGAGAACTTGTCTTAAGCTTTTGATGCTTATCCATAAATAAGATCCTAGTGATAATCATTAATTACAAGGGCTTGGAGCCAAGCGAAGCTGTAGATAACGCAAACCTAAAAAAGCACCAAAAATAAATCCAGGCAGAGTGATAAAAGATCCGAGCGCTAAAGTTGATATGCCGCTGATACCTTGACCAATGGTGCATCCTAAAGCGGTAACGCCTCCAAATCCCATGAGAACTCCGCCAATCAAATGGTTGGCGGTATCCTCAGGACTTACAAAGCTTTCCCAGCGAAAAGATTTGGCGGTAATTGCGATAAATGCCGAACCAAAAATAATCCCAAATACCGCCACAATTCCTACTGTGAGCACTTTAGAAACATCGCTATAGAGCATTAACCAATCTAAGCTATAGGCAAATGGGGCAACAAATGAAAGAGATTCCATGCGGCCAGAGTTAGTAAATAAAAACCCCTCTTCTAAAGTATTTGGGTCTTCCGATAAATAAGCTAAGTGCCCAGAAACCCACCAGATCGCGGTAACTGCAGCGCCAACACTAAGTCCCGCCAATATATTCTTAACGGTCCAGAAAGTTTTTTTGAGCAGAGCATAAGTAATAAATATACCGCCAATCAGCAAGCCCAAAACCAAATGAAGAGTTGGCTTTTCGATTCCTAAAGGGCCACTGAGAATGCTCGGTAAATCTTGGGGGGTATTTAGAGTAATAAAAATAGCATCTAAAGTATTCACGCGAATCACGCCCAAGAAACCACGCATCGTCATGTAAGCAGTTAAACCCAGTATCAAAAAGACTATAAGTGACTTCAGATTTCCACCACCAATGCGGACAAGCGTTTTGCCGCCGCAACCTGATGCCAATACCATTCCTATGCCGAACAAAGTACTGCCGACAAAATCCGATAGGAATAAAAATTTATTGCCAGTGTAGATACTCTTACTAGGATCAATCACACCAAAATAAGACATCAGAGTAAACCCAATAATAGAAATGCCTATTGCCAAGAACCATTGCTTCATACGATTAGTGTCAGATAACACTAATAAGTCCACCACTGCACCCATAGTACAAAAATTTGTTTTTTGCATCACAGCTCCAAGCAGGAACGTAATGCCAAAAGTGGTCACTAAGACCATCTTGTTTAATGATGCAACATCTACCGCTTCCATACTAAAAATCCCGAAAATAATGAAGCAAATAAATAGCTAGCAATCTAACTATCTCTAAATGCTGAAATATAAGAAATTACATCTGCAATCTCAATCCGCAAGTAAACCAAGAGGATTCCCTTAACTTACCCGTTAATTCAGTGGTACCGAGTGTACTAAGGCTTATCCATTTTCGCTGATGGAGTTAACCTAATATTTAAGAACAAAAAGGCTTGATCAACAAGCCTTTTATCCATTGATGTAGCGACCTTAATTCAGAACTTTATACCCACGCCCTGATAAACATCTCTTTACAACAGCTTCTTGAGCCTGATTACCGCTATAAGCGCCACCAGCAGCTCCAATGACCGCACCCGCACCCGCGACTTGGGCGATGCCAGATTTATTGCCTCCTGTAACCAATCCCAAGAGGCCGCCAACAACCGCACCTGCCCCAGCACCTTTAGCAGCAGTTTCGCCCATACCCGACTGTTGTTGGGCCAGAGTTTGGCACTCTTTTAAATCATTTTCATAAGTCGCTTCATTCACACCCTTCATGTCGACAATCGGACGCACATCTGCGCCAGCGCAACCCAGGGATCCTAATGCAACAAATGTGCATAACCAAAATAGCTTATTCATGGCCAATATCCTTTTTATTCTCTTATTGCATACCCATAACTATAAACATAAGAGGTTCAATTGTCGCCCTCAACGTTTAAGAGGTCTATGCCACAAACGGGCATTCTCTCTTCTCCAAAACAGGGTTGATGAGCGGGCCCCTGTCTGAAATGTCCAGATCTGCGCTCCCGTAAGAGACGTTTGATGAAATGGCACATCCAAATCTTTATAACGCGCTGTCACGACTGGGTGAGGATGGCCATAACGGTTGCGGTACCCATTTTGGGCAAATGCTTGGTCAGGATTGATTTTTATCAACAAATCCAAAG
>CAIYZI010000066.1 GCA_903930665.1 uncultured beta proteobacterium | reverse complement strand
TTGGTAAGGACGCAGTACTTTGCTAATTTGATCTTCGGTCAGTACCGTGTACTGGGTGATCATCTTAGCAATATGGCAAGGCTTTAGAAACTCACTACTAAACTCTTTTAAATCGGAGATGCGGTTATTTTCTTTATCGGTCCAAAAGAAGGTCTGTTCAAAAGAGTCGCCTCGGTTATTGGCAAAGTATTTGGTATTAACGCCATTGCTAATAATGTAGATCTGGACATACTGAAACAAACCATTGCCGGCATCGTAGGAATCGTGCTGATAGCGCACAATCTGATGAAAAGCCTGTTTGAGCTCTACTCCACGCCGTTTGATTTCAATCTGCACCAAGGGCAGGCCGTTAATGAGGATGGTGACGTCATAACGGTTCTTGCGACGACCTTCCATGGTGATTTGGTTGGTAACTTGGAATTCGTTTAAGCACCAGTCATCGCTATTAATAAAGCTGATGTAGGCCACATCACCGTTATCGCGCTTTAGAGCGTAGCGATCGCGCAAAATCTTGGCGCGCTCAAAGACGCCGCCAGTGTTTAGGTGGTTAAGCACCTTTTCAAACTCAAGGGGGGTAAAAACAATCCCTTTATTGTGAATCTCAAGTTGGCGCTTGAGGTTCGCCAACATGGCAGCTTCATCGTCAATGCGCACACGGGTGTACTCCATAACCTCTAGTTGAGAGATGAGAGATTCTTCTAGGGCAAGCTCGGATTGGGTTGCGGATTTGCTGGACATAATTGGTTTATTAAATAAACATCTGCTGCAACAGACCTTGCTTGTACCCTTTGGCGGCCTCTAGCTGGGATTTGACGTTTGTGATCTTGTCATCAATGGCCAAGAGGAAGTTAGCGATTTTGGTTTGTTCTTTA
Organism: uncultured beta proteobacterium; assembly: GCA_903930665.1. Lineage (GTDB taxonomy): Bacteria > Pseudomonadota > Gammaproteobacteria > Burkholderiales > Burkholderiaceae > Polynucleobacter. Next base: position 3,246 of record CAIYZI010000066.1, on the reverse strand, counting down.
AATATTGGGGACATGATTTTTAAATTTCGAATGTCCTCACCGCTCACCGCTGTAAAGGTGCTACCTTGCTCTATTGACTTCCATTTGTACGATTCAAACCAAAATAACAATTGATATAAAAACTCAATGCAAACATTTTCCTTGGGAGTAATTGCACAAACTCCACGACCTATACACGCAGTATGAGAAGATTTTGCAATGGCGCCAACCGGTGCTCTTACGGTAAATATTAAGTCTCCAGGATTGCATTTTTTTGTCGGCTCAGAAGTCCATGCCCTTGGAGATGTCTTGCGATCAACAATATCTGCATTGCCCTGAATTAAAGGAAGCCCCAATGAATCTTGGTTATAAGTTGATGAATCAGGAGATTGCCCCATATTGATATTAGCTATATCAGCAAATGAAACCTTGTTCCACTCCGCAAACTCCCGCCCCTCATCATCCTTAAACCTCAACTCCCGATTAAAGATCTTCTGCATTACCCCTTTTTTATAAAGAGTGAGTAATTCATGTTTTTTGGTGAGTTGGGAGATCTTGTCGTCAACGGCGGTGAGAAATAATCCGAGTTTTAATTGCTCATCTTCATTGGGGCAAAAGAGAGGGAACTCCAGGAGATCGCTGACGGTAATATTCGATTGATTTGCATTGCCTCTCTGTATATTTTCAATATGAGAGAGATATCTGTTGCCACTAATAGACATATAAATAAAGGCGGAATTAAAGCCTTTATTGGCGGTCAATTTCAATAAATTCTGATTTAAGTATCCAATGCCATCTTCTCTAACAAATATTGCCCTTCCAACTGCAGAATCCCTTAACTCAGGCTTTGATCCTACCGTTGTAATAATTATTTCACCACTCTTAATCTTGTATTTTTTTAAGTCATCAACTTTTAATTTTGATATGTAAATTTTCTCATTCTGAGTTTTTATGGAGTCAGAAAGCAAATCAGAAACTCTGATGATTCTCTCGCCTTGATCTGCATAATCTTGTGACTTAAATGCAAACCCTTTGATATAGCTGGATACAACTTCTAGGTTTAATTTATCCCATGGGCTACTAAACTCACCAAACCTTAATTTTGGCACCATCACTCTATTTCCCCGCTCCAGCAAAAGGTGGTTCTATACCCAGCTCTTTGCAAAATTCAGCAATAGTCTTATCTGTTGCCTTGCTCTCTTGATCAAGTTGAGTTAGTTGCTTGGAGATAGCTGCTAGATCTGTAGACTCTTCCGCCTCAAACGTATCGACATATCTTGGAATATTCAGATTCCAGTCGTTAGCCTTGATTGATTCAATCGTGGCTAGGGCACTATATTTCTCTTCACTGCTTCGGGCTTTATAGGTATCGACAATCTTTTGAATATGCTCTGGCCGCATCACATTGGTGGTCTTGACCTTCTCAAAGTGATTGGAGGCGTCAATAAAGAGAATATCTTCAGGATTCTTGCGACATTTCTTAAAGACTAGGACGCAAGTGGGAATAGAGGTGCCATAAAAGATATTGGCTGGCAGGCCGATCACCGCATCTAGACAATTGAGTTCTTCAATGAGGTATTGCCGAATATGTCCCTCAGCGCCTCCGCGAAATAACACCCCATGAGGTAGCACTACTGCCATCGTGCCTTCTTCAGCTAGTTGATAGACCATGTGCTGCACAAAGGCCATATCAGCTTTGGAGTTGGGAGCTAATCTGCCATAGACACTAAACCGGTCATCACTCATAAAGAGGGGATTAGCACTCCATTTGGCTGAGAACGGAGGGTTTGCCACAATGGCATCAAAGCGCAGCTCTCGATGCTGAGGCTTTTCTAAAGTGTCTTCTTGCTTAATATCAAAGTCAGAAAAATGAACATCATGCAAGATCATGTTCATGCGGGCTAAGTTGAACGTCGTGCGATTGAGCTCTTGCCCGTAAATCTTGCCCACTTGCTTAGCCTCCTTTTTAACTCGCAGTAACAGGGAGCCACTTCCACAAGTTGGGTCATAGACACTTTTGAGATTTTGATTATTTGTTGTAACCAATTTGGCTAGCAGGGTCGATACCGGCTGGGGTGTATAGAATTCACCGGCCTTTTTACCGGCACCGCTGGCAAATTCACCAATGAGGTATTCATAAGCATCACCCAGAACGTCCGCAGTAGAGTCCGTCAAATTAAAGTCAATTTGATCTAAGTGAGCCAATACTTTGGAGATCAGATCATTCTTCTCTTTTTCAGTCTTGCCTAATTTAGAGGAGGTGAGATCTAAATCTTCAAAGAGGTTTTCAAATTCTTCTTCACTATCAGTACCCAGGGTACTTTGCTCAATATTTTTGAGGATCTTGGTTAAATCACCCAGAATGAAGTTGTGGCTATCGCCTCGTTTGCCACCGTCATTTTGATTGTTGCCTTTGGTAGCAATCGCATGAAATAGCTCGCTAGGCTTTAGAAAATAGCCAAGCTCATCTAAGGCAGCATCTTCTAAGGCGCTGATATAGGCAGCGCCGTCCTTGGAGGAATCATCTAAGGCCGCAAATTGCAAGTTTTCTTGGGCAAGCTGCAGGTTGGCAAAGTGCTCAATCTTCTCCGATAGGTATTTATAGAAGATAAATCCAAGGATGTAGTCCCGAAATTCGTCGGCGCCCATCTTGCCCCGCAGGGTATTGGCAATATTCCAAAGCTGTTGTTGAAGTTGGCGACGTTGTTCTTCGGACATTGATGGGCGCTTATTTATTAAAAGTATTAATAGTACAGATAACGCCAAAGCCCTTCCTTCAGGTTTTTAGGACTATTTTTAAGCAAAGATCGGATTTATTCCTCAATATTCAAAGTAATTGCCGTGAAAGGCACATGCTGGGCGGGCTGGCGGTAATTTGAAAAAATTCTTGCAATTGGAATTGAGACCCTTAAATCTAATAAAAACATAGACTTATGAAAAGTCTCGCAAAGGATTTTGAGAGATTATGAATAATTTAATGTTGGAGAGGTTTTGAAAAACGCTAAATGCGGAAATTGACCCATTCCGAAGGGAGTAAATTCCAGCATAACCCGCAAAGCCTTATAGTACTAAGCGGTTGAATCTCAAGTTGCTCTGCAAAAATCTCAAGTTGCGTTGCGGACGACAGAAGCGCAAAATACCTTGATCAAATTATGGGTACGCACCCTTGAAATTTTCAAAGGTAGACCTATATAATCAGCACTCCCTACACGCGAGTGCTAAAAAAGCTGGATTCTTAGTAGTTTAGCCCTAGCTTCCGTGTGAAGA
>CAIYZI010000065.1 GCA_903930665.1 uncultured beta proteobacterium | reverse complement strand
AATGTTTTCTTGCACTTTCTGCAAGTCAATCTTTCTCTCGGCTTGTACCGTCTGCGCGTTGGCAGAGCAACAGAATATGCAGATGGCGGAATGGCTAAAATGATCCAGTCCGGCATCGGTGGAATATCAGCAACAGAGCCGCGCAGCCAGTATTGCTTCGGGGTGTTGGCGTAGGATTCGTTGGGGGAGATCGTCACATCACCCGCCAAAGGCCGCACGCACCAGCGCGATTGAAAGGGATGTCATCGTCAAAGTTGTCAAATCCGCTTCCCTTCGCTGGCTCAGGTTTGGATTCAGCACCAGGATGCTTGCCATCCTTCGCGCCCGGATGATGCTCTGCTGCATCGCCGCCGGCGGATTTCCCGCTCAGCATTTGCATCTGGTCAACGATAATCTCGGTCGAGTAACGATCCTGCCCTTCCTTGGTCTGCCATTTGCGGGTTTTCATTTTACCCTCAACATGGATAGACGCTCCTTTCTTGCAATATTCGCCTACAACTTCCGCAAGGCGGCGGTAAAAAACGAGGTTGACAAATTCAACGCTTTCAACCTTTTCGCCGGACTTGTTTTTGTATGATTCATTACAAGCGATACTTGCATTGGCCACAGCCTCACCTGATGTGAGGTATTTTAATTCAACGTCACGAGTCAAATTTCCAATAAAAAAACATTTATTTAGTGATGCCATTTAATTTTCCTTAGTAAACTGAATTTTTAATCTCTTGAACTAATTTCAAGAACTCGCTTCTGCGTTCGCGCAATCTGGTAATTTCGTCGTCGCATTGTTCACGATAAAGACGGTGCGTTATTAACTGTTTTTCGTTTGGGAAGTCAGAGCAATAACTTACGAAGTCCACCCATTTCCTGCCTGTGCAGTCAAGATGTCCAATTAGTTGCCATTTATACGCAGGATCGAAGTTGCCACGTCGCAATGTTGCGTAATGAGTCTTGGCGATTACTGATTTAATCTCGATAATGCCGTCATTTCCAACCAGACCATCAGGAGAGTCGCCGTATTCAATCCAATCGAAAAAACCGCCGTTTGTTACCGTGACAAAGTTTTCTTCTTCGTACAGCATTCTCGCAATAGGTTCCTGTTCGTGGCCTCGCTCTGTGTGGTCATTACTAAAACCAAACTCAGCTTTTCTGCCTGTCGAAATTTCTAATGCAATTTGAAGAGCGTAGTCTTTTGCAGGGTCGCCGAAAGCCTTACCCTCGTTTGCCATGAATGTACCAAACTTGGATGCAGTCGCCTTGCCAATACGAAGTTCTAGCCATGCGTCCGTATTCTGCTCAATATCGTGGTAAATCACGATGCGACCTCTTGCTTGCATTGCTCAATCAGAAGTCTTTGGTGTTCATCACTTATTGAAATACGCGCAAGAACTGCGTCAAGGCTTTTATCGCGCTTGTATGCAGTCTTTGCCCCTTCCCATAGTTTTGTGTTGGCTGGGGTAAGCATTTTTGCTTCTGGTTTGTGAGGGCTAATGCGCAAACCCTCTACGGTCTCGCGTCCGAACCTGACATTGCCATCTACGTAGACTGTGACCTGCACGTTTTGCCAGTCATCTATAAATGCCGAACCAGTTAGCCCCTTCATCGTTTTGCTGTTCCCAGCATTCAGGATCATCGGCTTTAACTTTTCGCCGTGGCGTATTTCCTTTTCAACAAAGTGCGCCGTATTGAAAACGTCCTTTGTTTTCTT
>CAIYZI010000064.1 GCA_903930665.1 uncultured beta proteobacterium | reverse complement strand
CTGATAATTTCCTCTTGTCTAACAGGGCCTACTTGCCCATAGCTGACAAAGGTCGTTAAAACCTGTTCATGCCCCAAGTTTTGGCTCCATGCTTTAAAGTCTTCCGGTGTTTTACACAGACGCTGCCCCAATTGGACTAAGGTATTTCTAAAGCTATGGGGGTTGTAATACGGCAGGCCCGCCTTTTCAAAGGCGGCTTTAAATATGCCTCTAATTGGGGTGGCATTGGCCCAGCATTTTCTATCCAATCCAGCGACCTGAAATTGCTTACCGCCGCCATGCGCAATACGAGTTGCCGGAAACAGGGGGTCGTCATTACCCCAAAGCTGCTCTTGGCGTAAATAATCCACCCACTCCGTAACAATAGCTAAAGCATCGCCGCCCACTGGAAAAAAATAAGTGGTAAAGGTTTTGCTAAATTTGGTTTTCACTTCCCTTGCGTCTTGCCTAAAGCAATTGGCAATTAAATCAACGTGCTTCAACTTCGCAGAAGCCAAGGCGCTATCCCTTGCCCCAGTCAAAATAGCAAAGGCTATTAATACCCTATTGCGCCTTTCAATTTCATCATTTGCTGGCATTTGCCCTATTGCATGATGGATTTGTTCTAGTGTCGGGGCGCGCTGCTCGCGCTTGGCACTGGCAATCCGCACCTCTTTTTCGGATAAGTTGAAATACTCGGCATCCGCATAGCTAAATTTAGAGCGGTAGCCGGGATAACCTGCTAGCCACTGAAAGAAGCGCTTTAGACTCGCCAGCGTGCTATTTAAAGTGGCTTTACTGAGCTTTTGCCCGGTACGCACATTCTGCTGAGCAGCTAAATGATTTTTAAATCCCACTGCTTGCTTAGAGTTAAAACTCTTGAAGTTACGATACTTTGTATACTCCTCAAATCGAGCCAGTGACTTAGCCGCCCCATCCAGAGAAGCAACATTTTGCCGCTTAGCCTCTTTGAGGTATTCAAGATACTGTCGCTTGATTCTTTCATTGCCTGGGTTATGTGTTGACATGGTGTTAAGTTGCCCTTTTGAAGTCATGATTTATGCTGGCTTGGTTTATCTCATCTAAAATCGCCGCCTCCAAAGCCAAAGGGATGTGGATGGGTGGTACACCCCACATGGGGTATGTAGCGCATGAGCGCACATTAAAAATCAATGAAGAACAGGCAAAACTCATTCGTAATATTTATGAGCGCTACTTAACGCTGGGGTCAGTTCGTCTACTCAAACTAGAGCTGGATAAACAAGGCATCACCACACGCAAAAAAGGTTATCCAGTTCAGGGCGCCAATTTGGAGGCAAATCATTCTCCAGAGGTCATCTATATAAGATTCTGTCTAACCCCATCTATATTGGCAGAATCACCCATCATGAGAAAACCTATGAGGGACAACATCCAGCGATTATTGACTTCAAGACCTGGGATGCCGTAACCGCGCTCATGAAAAGCAATCATCAAGGTGAACGTAAACGCAAAGCAACCCCATCGGCTAGCCTGCTTTTGGGTTTAGTGGAAGATAATGCAGGTCATCGATTAGTTCCATCGCATAGCCAAAAACAAAGCAAACGCTACCGCTATTACATCTCTGAGCCATTAAACAAAACCAGTCGCGCCGATCAACCTAGCGGCATCCGGATACCAGCACCAGAACTAGAAGGCTTGGTACTTAGCCAGCTTAGAGATTGGATAAATGATGAAGTGGCTCTATTAAAAATTCTTGATCTAGATGCTAATCAAATACAAAGCGCCATTAAAAGCATCAAGCAATATCAAGGTTTACTTAACGAAGATGGTAAAGAACGATATGAGTTTATTCGCAAGCTAATCGAGAGGGTCAGCGTTCTGACTGATTCTATTGAAATCAAAATTAATCCCAACGCTCTATACGATGACCTTGCTCATCCCATTGAACCCATCACAATTTATGTCCAGGCCAAGATTGAACGATGTGGGATGGCGATACGATTGATGGTCGGCAATAAGACTGTCCAACAAACCCCTGATCAAGTGTTGATTAATTCGATTCGTAAAGCGCAAGATTGGTTGGAGAAACTCACTTCAGGAAAAGTCACATCGGTTGGCGATCTGGCTAAACAGGAGGGCATGACAAGCAGCGCTGTTACCAGATTAATCTATCGCGCTTTTTTAGCGCCTGAGATTGTGCGCTCAATCATGAACGGCACACAACCTGCCACCTTAAACTCAGACCTACTCAAAACGATTGTTCCAATGCCCTTGGATTGGAATGAACAACGAAAGCTATTAGGATTTAAATAAATAAACATCATGAGAAAGAGTGCAAAACCATGTGCATTTATTAATTTATTTAATCTGCAATTCAAAAATAAGTGCCGAATGATCTGTAATTCTCATAAGCCTAGGGTTTGGGTCATACCAAATATTTGTTATTGCTTTATCAACCTGTTCCGAACAGAAAACGTGATCAATTCTAAATCCATTGCCCTGAGAGCTGTACCAACTAAACTCAAGTGCGTGTCGATTTCTACTTCGCCAAGCATCCACCCACCCTTGCTCCTCCAATTCTTCAAAACATTCTGAGCAAGCAAACGTCTTACCTTTTTCATCAAGATAATGCCTTCCAGTATTAAAGTCGCCAATTAAAACGGAATTTTCTATATTTGAGAGCTCTTGTAATTCTTTAAAAACGGAGCGCTTTTCTTCGCCTTGCGGAAAGTAAACACCAATTAGAATTAGATTTTGAAACTCTACAGAGACAATCCGCTGAGAGGATTTAAGCGGGGCAAACGGAAGTCTTGAAGCAATTAATACAGTATTCAACTTAGGATCAAGATTGTGCGTCGATAGATACAAGAAACCACTCTCATAAAGCTCATCACATAATCCATTTTGATTTGCCCGATACTCAGTTACAACAAAACAATCAACATCAAGAGAACGCATATAGTCCAAAATACCTTTTGTGCGACCCCCACCACCATGTTGAATATTTAGCGTAGCTATTTTCATATTAGATTAACTAGGTAAGAAAACCAACCTATTGGTGCCGTGAAAAATTCAAACTGAGAAAAGAAGTGGAATTCTCTAGATACCCAAGCATATATACGCAGCAGAGAAATGAGAGTAGGCGTGAGGCTCGCAACACGTGGGGCTTTTTTGAAAAATATCTATATAAATCAATGACTTACGACTAAATGGCGGGAGGGAGGGATTCGAACTATCTTTTAACTGTTTGATTTATATAGAATATTGAATCTGATACAAATAAATACCCTCAAAAATACCCCCTTACAACCCT
>CAIYZI010000063.1 GCA_903930665.1 uncultured beta proteobacterium | reverse complement strand
CAAGTAGCCATGACGATAACGATAGTCGTAATTAATTTTTTGATATTCATTTTTTACATTTGGGTGGGAGCGGACAATTTACCAAGATTGGCCAAATTAGTACGATAAAAATTTTAATTACAATTTTAATCACTTTTTTGGTACTGAGAGCATCCCGATATAGGGATTAACCCCTGAAGTCGCAACCCAGCTTTCCAGTATTCATTGCTCAACAAAGATAACCCACCGCAGTGGGTACTTATTATCCATTTACGCCGAGGCATATGTAATTACTTTTTAGAGCTTGCCTTAGTTACAAAATACACGCCTGCAATTAATAGGCTAACTTGACCTATGAGGTCACCGTCCATTTCAGGAGCGGGAGGTCCTGCAAACGCAGCAGAAGAAACCGCCGCCAAAGAGATGATGCCAAGGGCTAATAGAATAGATTTCATGAGTGCTCTTTCTTATATGACTTAATTAATCTCAAGCTTATCATAGGTAGCTCCGCCAAGAACTGATTAATAACAGGCTGTGTGATCCAGCCTAAATCAGATATGCAGCGCAAATCTGTACCGAGGCATTAATTCTAGCTATCATAGAGAAGGCATTGAGAGAAAAGCCTACCCAAGCATGTCTTTTGGATGCGCATTGAGTGAGTTATAGGGCGAGTGCTGACCCTGTATTTTCTCTCTTGCGACCCATCAGGAAAAATAAACAAGCAAGCATTAGAGCAACTTGGGGAATCATTGAGGCATTCATTTCGGGGGCTACGCCACCGCCAGATGAGGTAAGAACACCGGCACCACCATACACTAGAGTAGTACCATCGCTTGTTCCAATAGAAGGGTAGTAAGCAAGAGATGGATTGAAGTTTGACGGGTCAAAATTAATAGCATAGTTGTGCCCATTCGCCGTAAATGATAAGGAACTATTGAAATTACCGTAGCCTATCAATCCAGCCATAAGAGGGTAAGCAGTGGTAGGATCAATGGAGGCATAGTTTCCACTGGCATTAGAGCCTACGTTGCCCTGAAGATTAGTCACCGCATAAGTTTGCGTGTAGACGGGATTTAATGGGCTAGAAGAATATGCATCAATCTTGCCAAAACTGACTGCGGTGGGATTAGAAAGAACAATACTCCCACCACAAGATTCCCAGTGGCAACAAAATCCAAGCTTCCTAAGTAGCTAGGGTCGGTTGGGTTGAATCCAGAGTTTGTAGGTACTGTAGCTGACCAAAGGCTAAGGTCAAAGTTATAGTTAGTTTGCGCCTGAGCCACACCAACGCTCATCCAAGTGCCTAGCAAAAAGACCGTGCTTGCTAGAAATGTTTCAAATTTCATATTAAGTAACCGTCAAATATTGAACATTCTGCTTCTTGCGCCCAAACATCAAGAACAAGCAACCAAGCAATAAAGAAACTTGAGGGATGAGGGAGCCATCGATTTCGGGGGCGAAGCCGCCACCACCACTAGGAACAGGAGCAGCAGTTAGAAAATAGTCAGGTCCAGATAGTATTGTATTGCTGCTATACGCATAAGAGCTTGCGCATCCAGTGCCAGCAAAACAGTTAAGATTAAGGTTGCCTATGGTCGGTGATGGTAATGATGATAATGAACTAAGGCTCGTTACGGTATAGGCGCCAACGCGATATGAACCATACGCTCCATTGTCGAAGTGCCATCCACCGGGAATGGTGCTATTTGTGGCTGCATCAATGTAGGCATAATTTGCCCATGTCACAGCAGAAGCATTGTTGCCGTACCAAGGTGAATTAACTATAGCTGCTGCTGAGGGAGTGTTTTTCATGGCACTGGGACTGGAGTAATACAGAGTAAAGCTGTAATTGGTACCTCCTGCTGCCCCTACAAAACTATCAATGATTACTGGTGATGATTGTGCATACGATGGCGCATGAATGCCAAGCAAGGCAATCAATGCACCCATCGTCATTAACAGTTTCTTAAAGTTCATGCTCATCACTCCAATAAATAGGGATGATTATAAAGTTATTCAAGCAAACTGTATAAGCTTTAAGAATCTTGCGCCATGTACCAAGGTACAGGTTTTGGTCAATTTCCAATATTTATTTGCCTGCAAAAGTCAATTTGGCTAGTAATATCAGGACTATCTAAAAATATGGGCTGATATTTCCCGTGACCTTGACCTGCTTTCAGACATCTCTATGAATTCCATCGTCACCCTCGCAATCGTTTACGGCATGATGACTTTGGGATCTGCCGGGGTTCTTTATTTTTCCTTTAGAGGCAAGCTAGATCTCTCGGCTAAATATTTTTTATTGGCAGAAATGCTGATGCTAATCTCCATGCCGATGGTTGCCCTCCAAAATATCTACCCGGAATTTGAACACCCCATTTCTTTATGGACTACCAATTTTTTATTCCTCTTTTCTGAGATCTCGGTCTTATTTAGTCTTTACTGCTTAACTCGAAAAATTAAAATTCAATACTATTATTTCGGGTTACTGCTCACAGTGACTCTCTGTACCTTTATCGAGTTTTGTCGCCTAGAAATCAACCCCAAGCTCCCGTATCTGATTTTAAATATTCCCGCTACTGGATTAGCCTTTGGGGCCTACTATCTTTGCAAGCACTCCGAAAACATTGCTTTACGCAATCATCTATTCGTCCGTTGGATTGCATGGCTAGAATTTGGCTTGGGTTGCTTTGCACTGATTCGACTGTTCAGTTATTTCTCAGAAGTTCCCATCGGGCCAAGGCACCCCACAACCATCATTACATTGCTATACGCCACCCATGTAGTATTGAGCGTCTTTCGTTACATCTCCTATCAATCCCTCAGAATTAGCTGGATCGACCCAAGGACCCCAGAGTCCAATCTTCTCAATCGCAATTTGGTTGCCGTGGTGGAAGAAAAAAACCAACTGCTACAAGGCTTGATTGCCTCAAACCGAGTCATTGGGATTAGCGCTCTTGCCAGCTCCTTGGCGCACCAATTAAGCCAGCCTCTAACCGCCATCGCCATCAGGGCTGATACTGCCAAGCGAGAGTTAGCCAAAATTAACCAAAATACAACCTTGTCCGCCTCTTTGGACGACATTCGCTTGCACTCGGGAAAATTAGCCGCATTGGTTCAAAATCTCAGACAACTTTTTAATACCAAGACCGCCCAATTTCATGAGGAGAATTTACAAAAGGCGGTGGATGAAGTTATTGAATTGGTCGAGCCTACCTTACAAGCTAAGGGAATCTCATTAGAAAAAAACTATCAGTCCAATCCCCTGATTTTTGGTGATGCGATACAGATCCAGCAAGTGCTTATTAATATTCTGAATAATGCCATTGATGTGATTACTGCCATTGATGCCATTGCTACGAGCACAGCAGGCAAACCAACCCATAGAATCATTCGGGTGGGTATCGCTCAAAATGAGCAGTTTGCAATCCTGACCGTACAAGATAGTGGTGTAGGAATTGCTCCCAATCAACTCGTTGTGGAATACGCATTTAAACAAGCGCCACACATCGTTTGTATGGGTAATGAGTACTTGCATCAGATTTATCACGAAGATGGTCATGGTGACTTATACAATGATTCTGTAGGGCATCGATTCATTCATCAGTACATTCGTAATATCGCTACCCATTGGAATAACGGTACGATGATTTATCGAACACAAACCATCGCATATTCCATGGCTAAATTTGGTTCTATGATGAAACATGGCGAGGTGCAGATCAATTTAGACACCATCACATCAATCAATGATATCAATGAGCCATTGCACCATCAGTTAAGCAAGATTGTGAATTCTGTAAATTACGCCATTACTCAATTTTCTATGAATGATTCAATGGCTAGTGAATGGGTAAAAAGTAATCAATGCTGGGAATTAATCAAAGAAATTAAAGTAACTTAATGGGGTAGTACTGGATTTAATGACTTGAGTGATTACCAGTAACTAGTGAATTAATTGCAGATATGGTAACAATGCCAATTAAGTAATTCAATACAGTCATTATTCAATGGTTCGCTATGCTCACCATTTTCGACTTTGTCTCATGATTCCTTTTTTGTTTTTATGGATATAGTATTCCATTAACAGCAACAGATCAGTTACTGCATTACTTACTATATGTAATTAATTAGTAACTAATATAATTTATAGTTACAATATTACATTACCCAAGACACATAGCTATTTTACCATCTTGTCAAGTACTTTGTCAAGTTTATTTGATTATGAAATGATTATTAGTGCAATATTGCCTCATTATTAAGCAATTATCGATTTCATAGTCATATTAGAAACATGATTGGGTATTGTTAAATCATTATTGATTTGTTAATTAAGTTACTGTGGAAGGATATTGAGGACACAATTAGCCTATCCAAGTAGACCAATTGTGTTCTGCGTATAGGAACGTCAGACTCATTCGTGCAGAAGACCAATGGTTTATTGCATCATTGGGAAGCTACGGTTGACCGGTTAGCTTTACATCCGATTGCTGGTGTGTCAGCGGCAACAGATTAAAGCGGCACGAACCACATTTAATCTGTCTGAGTGTCATTACCACTCATCGAAACGATAATATTTTGAAACACCCAACTTCGTTCTTTGGTGTTCTCATAATCAGTTTTGCCTTATTAGATTACAGTTTGAAGAGACTCGGTCCTTGTACTTCTGTCGTTCCCCATCATTGACTGGTCCTTTGGGACTTGTTATTCACTTGTTGCCTTTACTGCTTCATGTAGATTATTTATACAACCTGATTTCGAATATTGATCCATTTCATTCCGGATTATGAAATAAATGAAATTATTTTGAATTGATTTACAAGTTTCAGCACAAAACCAATCCATAGGTAACATCAAATCAAGAAATTTAATGGTATTTATGTATTTTTAATACCATGAATTTCAATGATTCAAATCCATTAATAATAAAATTAATTAAAGCGTTATAGAGGCACTATAAACATTTTGTACACCAACCATCATTCGCAATATTTAAATTGATTCTGGGCCGATTTAATGTTCTTTTCAATGACATTTACCTTATTGTGTAATTCATGACATTAATTCAATAAGCACAATCACATTCCATCCCATCACCACCCCAATTTCATTGATTTTTATGTAAATGGATCCACCACCCAGAATTAAAATTTTTTGACCCACATGAGTATTTTTGGTCAGAAAACCAGTTATCCCAATAATGGTTTCAGTACAAAAAACAATTCTTTCCCTATACAAACCATCATCCAATCCATAAAAACTCACCATAGAGAGTTCTGGTGGTCCCTAGGGTGGTCCAACAGTACATCATCAATCCAGATTAATAAAAGCTGTACATGTACTATAAAAACATTATTTCAGCATTCCACCCAATAGAGATCCACCATGAATGAATAATGGATCATGATGGTTGCATGGTGGGTGCGGTAGATCCACAGTTATGTACAGCTTGGTTTTAACTGTTATTTGACTGTTCTTGGTGCTGCGGTTGGTGTCGTGCCCAACCGTGATCACAATAATTGACTAGTGGTCGTATGGTGGTGGGTGCTGTGGCGTTCTGTGAATTATTATAAATTTCTGTAATTCATCGTAACGGTACAGTTATTGCACAGAAATAATGGTTTGAACTGTTATTGGTACTGTGGTGGTACGAAGTCTAGATATTGGTCAATTTTGAAGAAATTTGGGCCTGGATTGTGGTACAAAAAGATGGAATAATTGCACTTGTTACTGCATTCCCCTTTAAATATAAGGGGTGGTGGCGGAAGAGGTGTCTCTAGTGCGTTGATTTAAAAGGATATTTTTCTCAATTCACTAGAGTACGGTAACTGTGAAATGTATTGTACTTTCATTGAGATACAGTTTTTTGTACACGATGATCAACGGTAGATCACAGAAACTTTACCGTCAAACTTACCGAAGGGGTTGTGGTTGATGTTACCCCACAGTTGAACTCATTCATTGGATTGGAGTTAGCGATATGAAGATTGCTAAAGACGCTATTGTGATTGGGAATGTGCCTGATAACGTTGAAGTAGGTGAGGGCGGTATCAGGATTGGTGCTACAGATGCACGAGGAAATACTATATTAAATACTCCGATGACAATTGGGCGCAATGCTCAAGGCGGACCAAATTCAGTTGTAATCGGTGCTGGTGCAAACGGTGGGTCGACCGTTAATTTAGCTGAAGTTCTTTATCAATTAGCTGAAATTGCAAGAGCAAATAATCAACATGAATTGTTAAACAACATAAACGCTACGATTGTAGAGTCTCAAAAATTACAACCCAATAAGTCTAGGCTTGAAACATCTTGGGATGCCATCAAGGCTGCAAGTACTATAGATGGCGTATTCTCTTTGGTGGAGAGAATAGCGCCAATCATGGCCGTATTAATTTCAAATGCTAATTAATTTGGTTGGCTTTAAATTCAGAGTAGAAATTGCCAGTCAGGCAATACGATTCCCAATCTTTCATTAGCAATCTTCTTCGCTCCAATAGCTTTCCCCGGCGGTACGCCGCTTCAACTCTGTTTCCAATTGTGTGAGCAAGTGCCATCTCTGCGACTTCTGGGCTATGGTTTGTTTCTTCTGCGGTCCAGTCACGAAAGCATGACCGAAACCCATGAACTGTAACGCCACTTTTATATCTGCGTAACATCATAAGCATCGCCATGGAGGAAAGTGGCTTATTCACATTGGAGAAAAGGTATTCGCTATTCGGATTGAGTCCACATGCTTGTCTAATAATTTCTAGGCTACGATTGCCAAGAGGAACTTGATGCTGGACACCAGCTTTCATTCGGATTGCAGGAATATTCCAAATATCATCAATAATTTCACTACGTTTGGCAAATATAACTTCACCAGTCCGTGATGCATTAAGGATAGTAAATTCCAATGCCAAAGCAGACATGGTATTAATTTCATGTAGCTTTGCCATGAGCAGATGAATTTCTTGATAGGGAAGTGCAGGGTGATGGGTTTTGCCACGATTGCTGGGTGGTGGCAAGATATTTTCTAGATGGGATCGCCAAATCGCTGGGTTGCTAGACTTGCGGAGTCCTCTCGTGATGGCGGCTGAGAGGATCCGTTCGATTCTTCCACGTAACCTTGCGGCTGTTTCTTGCTTGGTTTTCCACATTCCTTCTAATATTTTGAGAATATGGTTGGTGGTGATTTCTTCAAGTGATAGATGCCCGATAACAGGAAACGCATAAGTAGTTAAGGTATTGAGCCATTGACTTTCATGCTTTGGATTACGCCAGCGAGGGGACATGGTCTCAATATAGTCCAATGCAAACTTACGAAATTTGACGGTGGTTAAGGTATTATTTTTTACTTCTTCTTTTTGGGATTTCCTTGCTTGCAACGGGTTGATCCCATTTAAGAGACTGCCACGCAGCTTCTGGGTTGTCTTTTTGGCTTCGGCTAATGGCACATCCTTAAAGTTGCCAACGCCGTAATCAAAGCGTTTACCATTGAATGTAAAGCGAAATACCCAATATTTTTCATGGGATGGTCGCACCCAAAGATGCAAACCTTTTGCATCGGGGATGGTGTAGCGACAGGGTTTACTAAGTTTTTGTAGAGTTCTTATATCT
>CAIYZI010000062.1 GCA_903930665.1 uncultured beta proteobacterium | reverse complement strand
TTCAGCTTCTTCGGGAGTTTCCTTTTTGATGCCAAGCTTAACTTTTACATCTTGCACGCACGATTCAAATTTCTCATTATCTTCGCGCCCCACACTCGCAGTACATATGGCCCAAGGCGAATCATCTTTAGTAATATTACCAGCCAATATTTCCTTCATAATATTCTTCTGAATAGCTTGTTTGTCTGCTGGAGTAAGCGATGAACTCTTCTTAACTGAAAAAACCGCGATTTCCTCGTCGGGTTTGAACGTAAAACTAAAGTTTCTTCCTATAGCCTTGACAAATTTGCCTGAATGGTCTATGGAAACTATCTCACCCTTCACTATGCCGCGCTCAATAATATCACCTGCCAATAACGTAGATGCTGGACGAGTAGATTTCTCAAAATTAACCTTTTCCCCCGCGTTTATCTTAGCCCAATTTGCTTTAAAATTATTCATATTAGTCAAAAATCTTGCTCATAGCATTAATTTCTCTATCCAACTCAGAATCATTCATTTTTTCAAGTTTATTTGCGTCCAATCCAGTCATTCCGCCCCATAATCTGCAATAAAGCGCCTTCAAAATGTCCTTTTTAGAAACGGATTTCTCAATATGCTTCTCATAATGCTCATCAGTCGCTTCAATATCAAAATTCTCGCTCTCTTCGGGCTTTTTTGTGCCTTGCGACTGATATTTTAACATCAAACTGTCTCTCTGTTTGCGAAGACGGTCAATATTTGCCAAAACATTTTGTTTTCTTACGCTTGTGTGCACATTTGGCAATGCCACGGTTGCCTGATAACGAATTTCGTTGTTGAGTTCCTTAATTATGTTTTCAACCGTCGAACGAGTGACGGTGTACTGACTTTTATAGAGAACTTGGAAAACGTGAGCGTCGTTATTCATAAATTTTTATTTAATATCTATACTTATATTATACCAAATGTTGTATAATATTTTTATTTTAGATTATTCAGTAGTTGGTGGTGTTATTGACGAACCATCAGGATTATATCCTAATGTTTTAAGTATATCAGTTAATTTGGCAATTTGTGTTGTAAGGGTAGTATTTTCGTTTTGAATATTGCCCACCTGCGCCGTTACCTGCGCGGCGATTGCTGTTGCGTCGGACTGATAACCTGTAGTGATGATGTCATGTGCCGCCTGAAGAGCTGATTGCTCGCCTGTTGCTTGCGCGATAGTAGAAGTCCTTGCCGCAAGACCTGCCTCGATGTCCGATAAGTTTTTTGTGTAGTCCATGTTTATTTGATTATTTTAATCAATTCATAATCGATCTGATTTACATTTGAGGTGGTAGTTGAGTGACAACCTTCGCAAAGCGTTATTCCATTCGGAATATTAAAACGAAGATTAGGGAACAACGCGAATGGACGAATATGATGCGCCTCTAACTTACCCCCTCTTTCGCCACAAAATTGACAGATATAATTATCTCGTTCAAAAACTGACTTACGCCAATGTTTATATTCAATACTATTATATATTTTCTCTCGATTAGTACTTATTCCACCTTTCCAAAATGAACAATTTTCTCCCGATTTCCAAGGTGCTGGTTTACCTTTTTTCCCTAGACTCATATTTTTTCTTCCGTCTTCAGAAACTTTCCAATGTAATCCTATATGAGATTTAGCAATTTTTTCGTTATGTTCC
>CAIYZI010000061.1 GCA_903930665.1 uncultured beta proteobacterium | reverse complement strand
TTGGGTAAAACGGCAGCTACGGTACGCATTGGCCCCAAGAGGTTGGTATTAATGGTTTTTTCTGCAGCTTCAATAGTTAAGTCATTAGCACGCATTGGGACGTATGCCCCAGAAACAAACAATAACAAATCTATCCCACCCCAGTTATCCAGGATGGTTTTATAGGCCGCTGTAATTTCTAGTGGATTGGTGACATCAACCGGAATGATTAAAGATTGATTTGCCGCTACTGTTTTGGCTATCTCAATTAATCGCTCAACTCGACGTCCTGAAAGCGCAACTTTTGCCCCCATTAGAAGCAGGCTTTGTGCACAGGCTTCCCCAATGCCACTAGAGGCGCCCACTACCCAGACGTGCTTGCCAGAGAAGTTGTTGATACCCGCTTGATTCATGCGCCAAGACCTTTCATGCTACGTGAATTGGCTTTATGGCTCAGGGTAAATTGCACCACGTCAATATTGCGTTCAGAAAATCCTACTGCGCAATATAAAAGATAGAAATTCCAAAGGCGAATAAAGGCTTCATCAAATCCAAGATTTTTTACATCTGCAATTTTGTTATTAAAGGCATCTCGCCAAATGCAAAGTGTTTTGGCATAGTCAATACCAAATGCAAAGTGTGAATCTATCTTTAGCCCTGCACGTTCTGCACCGGCCTTAAAACTGGAAATGGATGGCAGCATACCGCCTGGAAAAACATACTGTTGAATAAAGTCAGTACTATTACGATAGCGATCAAATAAATCTTCGGCAATCACAATGGTTTGAATGCAGGCCTTGCCGCCAATCTTAAGTCTCGTCGAGATGGTTTGAAAATATTCTGGCCAATGCTTTTCACCAACCGCTTCAAACATTTCTACAGAAGCGATGCCATCATATTGTTCTTGGCAATCTCGATAGTCTTGTAGGCGGACCTCAAAGGCTGGTAAACCTTCTTTTGTTGTTTGATACTCTTGTAGTCGAGCTTCTGCAAAAGCTTTTTGCTCGGTCGAAAGTGTCAGGCCGGTGATCTTGTGATCATTACGCAGGGCTTCTTCCATGACGCCACCCCAGCCGCATCCAATTTCTAAAATGTTATCGCCAGGGTTTAAATTTAATTGCTCAAGAATACGGAGAATCTTGGCCCTTTGGGCATCAGCTAGGGTTTGTTTATCTCCTTGTGAAAACCAGGCGCTTGAGTAGCTCATCGTAGGGTCTAGCCATAAAGCGTAAAAAGCATTACCTAGGTCGTAATGAGCATGTATATTTTTTCGGCTTCCCGCTTTGGAATTATCTCTAAGCCAGTGCTTAAGGCGGTACATCAATGAGCCAAGCTTGCTCCCATAAATTACCCTCTCTAAGATGGATCGATTTTGGATGGCAATCTCCAAGACGGCCTTCAGATCCGAAGTATTCCACTGTCCTCGAATATAACTTTCTGCAAAACCAATATCGCCATGAGAAAGCACCTGCTTAAATACTGACCAATCCAATATTTGAATTTCGGCACTAGATTTGCTATCAATATCGCCAAATTTTTTGACTTCACCATTTGGTAATGTAAGCTTCAAGTAGCCAGTTTGCAGCTTTGATAGCAAACGTAATAACGTTTCTGTGCTTAGGCGATGTGGGTTATGGGCTTGATTGATTTCTGAGCCCTGTCTTTGGGGTCTTGAGAAAATCAGACGGGAAAGTAAAGATTGACCGGGACGATTCATTTGCTGACTTCAAATTTAGGGGGTGTGGGCTTTGAGTGAAAGGGTACACCTTTTAGCCACAATTTCAATGCCTGCCAATGGATTCTAAACATGACTCCTACGCTCATTAGGGGGTAGCGTAAGAAAGCCAGATATAAGGACGAGCGTGTTAAGGGTTGACTGATTCCACTAATACTCGTGGTGATGATGGGCAATCCATCTTCATGGAGTTCAATTCGAGAAACCAGGTGGGTTTTTGAATGGCTTTCTTGGGGAAATAAAAACCGAAAATGGTATTCGCCCCGTATCTCACAAAAAGGGGAGACGTGAAATACTTTATTACTCACTAGAGTTTCGCCAGAGTGCAATACTTCGCCGGAATCTTTGTGGAGTAAATAACAGTGACGCTCCCCAAAGGTATTGTTCACTTCAGCTAAAACAGCTTGGACTTGGCCATCTTTTCTTGTGCAAACCCAAAAGCTTACTGGGTTAAAGACATATCCCAGCACCCTTGGAAAAGTTTGCAGCCAAATTTCTCCATCGGGAATAAGAATTTGGTTTTCTCGTAAGATTTCTTCTATCCATGGAAGGCAGTCGTTAGAGCCCCTCCCATGATCTTTATCAAAAAAAGCGAATAACTTATTTTTGTTATCACCCAATCCATGTTTACTGAGTAAATTAGCTTGCATGTTTCTAGTGCGCATTGGAATGGAGACGGTGAAGACCCCGTATCCAAATGCATTCTTAGCAGGGCGCCAACGTTGGTGCTTAACAAGGCCGAAATTAATAGCTACTTGATGCATTTATCGAACGTCTTGCATAGAGTTGGATGCTGCTGGAGAGTGAATACTCTCGAGTAAATCTTTTGCGACTAACTCTCCCGAGCGCAGGCCATCCTCATGAAAGCCAAAGCCCGTCCATGCTCCGCAATACCAAATTGAATGATTACCCTGAATGAGTGGCAATTCTTTTTGAGCCTGAATAGCACACATATCAAAGACGGGGTGAGCATAATGAATCTCTGCATGAACCAGTTTATGGTCAGGCTCAGTAAGGGGATTCAGGCTCACAATGATTGGTGTCTTCGCCAGTGCTTCTGGTAAAGGTTGCAAACGATTAATAAAATAATTGACGCTGACATGTTGTTTTGATGTTGGGGATACACCAGATTTAGCAGTGTAATTCCAGGCTGCCCAACAATGCTCAGCTTCAGGCAAGAAGTTCCTGTCCGTATGAAGAAGGGCACGATTCTTTTGGTATGGAATTGCGGCTAATATATTTCTGGCATTTTGATGGATGCCATGTACTAAATCTAATGACTGATCGCTATGACATGCCATTACTACTTCATCGAACCATGCTGAACCATTTGAACCAATGACTTCAACTTGGGGTTGATCATCTGTGCTGGCATTAACGCGCACCACAGCATCACGAGTGATTGTGACTTGATGCTGTTCAAGAATATTTACAAGGCGTTTGACATATTCGCGTGAGCCGCCTGCGACGGTTAGCCATTGCGGTCGATTTTGGATTTGCAGTAAACCATGGTTGTGACAGAAGCGCACCATCGTATGGATTGGGAATTCCAGCATTTGCTCTACCGAGCATGACCAAATTGCGCCAATCATAGGAAGAAAGTAATTCTCCTTGAAGCTTTTACTAAAGCGATGGCGATTTAAAAAATCAGCAATACATTCATCAGGCTCTAAAAATTCTTGATCTGCGCCAATCTTTTGATGTGCAAGCTCAGTTGCTAGTTTATTAAAACGCAAGATGTCATAAGCCATCCTCCAGAAGGAGAGTGATAACAGATTGGATCTTTGACCAAAAAACGAATTTAGATTATTCCCTGCCCATTCAATTTTCTTTTGTTTTCCGGATTTTTTAGTTGCTTCTATAGATACCGAGAAGGACATTTCAGAATCAACAACAGGGGCATGAATTTCCTCAAAAAGGCGTACGAGGCGAGGGTAGGTTTTGCGATTGAATACTAAAAATCCAGTATCTACCCCATGAGTAATTTTTCCATCGGGAGTTTCTAAAGAGAAATCTACGGTATTGCTATGGCCGCCAATATGATCCCCGCTTTCATAAACGGTAATTTCAATACTCGGATCTTGTCTGAGTGCATAAGCACATCCAAGACCAGAAATTCCAGCCCCAATGATTGCAATCTTTTTCTTTCCCACTAATTTCTCTCTTCTAATAATTTTTCAATCGCGCCCGTCACGCTTTCACTAGTGGGCTTGGTGATGCTGCCAAATGAATCTACGACATTACCATTTCGGTCAATCAAATATTTATAGAAATTCCACTTTGGCGTTGTGCCCGTTTTGGCAATGAGCATCTTGAATAAAGGGTTTGCATTGGCTCCGCTCACAACGCTTTTTGCGAACATTGGGAACTTAACATCATAGGTATTTTTACAAAAGTCAGCGATTTCTTTATTGTTGCCAGGCTCTTGTTGTCCAAAATCATTAGAAGGAAAGCCGAGAACTACAAAACCTCGATTTTTGTATTTGGCATAAAGCTTCTCTAGACCTTCATACTGACTGGTAAAGCCACAGTAGCTAGCTGTATTAACCACCAAGATGACTTGTCCTTGGTACTGGCATAAGTTTTGGGGCTGCTCATCCTGCAGGCGAGGGAAAGTATGCGAAAGCAGGGGGCTGCAGGATGTGGGAGCAGCGTTTGCCTGGCTCATTGCGAATGGTAAAAGCATAAAGGTAAAAATCCATAGTACGAAAAAGCGCATGATGTAATGCCTTGTTGTTGGTCTTGGGGTGTGCTCCAGTCTAAGACATTCTGGGGATTATCGTTGGGCGCACTTCAATGCCATTAATATTGAGTAATGAACACATTATCCCCGCCATCTTTTGAGTCTAAAGTTTGCCATCTTGATGATTTGCAGGTCCGTATTGCTAAGCTTCCGCGACCTCTCGTATTTACAAATGGTGTTTTCGATATTCTGCATCGTGGGCATGCTAGTTATCTTGCTCAAGCGCGTGAGCTAGGGGCAAGTTTGGTTGTTGGGGTCAACTCTGATGCTTCTGTGAAGATGCTGGGAAAGGGAGACGATAGACCGATTAATTCTGAATGTGATCGCCAAGCCCTATTGGCCGCCTTGGCCAGCGTTGATCTCGTTGTTGAGTTCACCGAGCAAACGCCCGTGAATCTGATCGCGAAAATTCGCCCGGATATCTACGTTAAGGGCGGAGATTACGAGATTGACTCTTTAGAGGAAAGTCGACTTGTAAAAACTTGGGGTGGAAAGGCAGTTGCCATCCCCTTTATTTATGAACGCTCTACAACTACCTTGCTCGGACGTATTCGTTCTTAAGGGTTTTGTAGAAGCCAAGCCCAAATCCCACGAAGAACTAGATTCTCCGTGGTTTGAACTGGCGGCAGGAGCAGTTCGGTCAGTTTTTTGAGTTCAACCTCCAAAACTTTACTGTTACCGCCATCTAGGCAAATACTCCCAATGGGGTGATGCATTTCTTTAGCAAGTTGTAGTGCTCGTAAGATTGCGCCAACTTGGGCTGCTTCACACCCTTCTGCTATGGCGTTATTGGTATTAAGGCCAAAAGCAAGAGATGGCGTTGAATCATTAACCTTCATAGCTAGAGGGAGTTGCGCTGTATTGCTTTGAAGGCTATCTAGCATCAAGCTGAGGCCTGGAAGTATCCAGCCGCCGTAGTGAACCCCATTACCACCTAGTAAATCGATTGTGGTGGCGGTACCAGCATTGATGATCAGGGTATTTGTATTGGATAGGGCGCGGGCGCCAATTACGGCTGCCCAGCGATCAGCCCCAAGTTTGGCGGGGTCTTCATATAGAGTCCGCATTCCCTTGTATTGACTATTTCCGCTAAATTGTTTCCATGAAACATCCTCCCACTGAGGAAAGAGTGTCTTGAGCTTGTTGATTGCAGCGGCGCCTGCAACACAACAAAAACCGATAGCGGCTGGTTTAGGCATTGTTTTTGCAATGTAATCAGCCAACTCGGCACAGTGGGCTGGTGATTGGAGGGATTTACTGCTGATAGAGCCAGAATAAGACCATAATTTTTTATTGCGATCAGAGGGGTTTTGGGTTGATTCAACCGCTGCCCATTTCAG
>CAIYZI010000060.1 GCA_903930665.1 uncultured beta proteobacterium | reverse complement strand
CGTGAAATTACAGAAAACTGGATCACAATTTACAACGAAGAAAGACCGCACAGCTCTCTTGGCAGAATACCACCTAGAGACTATCGAGCACAGGCAGAAAACAACACTTTAGGAATGTCGGGTTGACGGGGGATACTACACCAGTAGTCGAGAGTTTTCCTATTACTTTTCTGGTGCTTAAGTCAAAATAATGAGGTGGAAAAATTATGCCAGCAGAATAGAGTCAAGAGGGAAAATCTTTGATTGCTTTGAGCTTTTTTATAGTCTAGTTGGGTGTCAAAGTAAAACAATGTGGTTTTTACATTTGCATATCAGAAGTAGTATCGGGCAAGGTTGGCAAGTGCCTAGACTATCGGTAGCGATTCAGACCAAGAGCTTTTTACATCTCATAACTATGCAAAACCATGATTAATTTGAAATTTTTGTATGCATAAAGGTAATGCATTTCACACCATAGTTCTTTATATCAAGTTTGATGACTCTAGCGCTGACTAAACAGCGAACGGAAAAAGGAGCGACCCTTAGCATTGGAAGCATGGGGGGGACTTTAATGTTGCTAGCGATATCAGAATGATAAAAGGATTCTGCAAGTGCAATATTCTTGTGAAACTCACAGGCAATATTTACGCTTTGAGAGAAGTCATGCCATTTGAATGGAATGTCAATTTGCTCGCTATCCCAATAAGCGAAAGGTATGCCATAAGCAGCTGCAGTAATAGCTGCATGAAGAGCTCCAGCCAATACAAACTTAGCTGAAGTGAGTTGGTTGATGAATTGCTCAATTGATGTTGCCGAATTTGTAATATTGGGGCGCAAAATTAGGTCACACCCGCTAAGAGCTAACAACTCGGAATCTGCTCTGGTATCAAAGAAATGGGGGACAAGCAAATTTTTCCCAACGAAACCATTAATTTTCTGTTTTTTATGAAGCGCCGGTAGAAGTAAGGCTGGATCGCCATAGGGAATAGTTGGATCAAGATTTAGTGCGCAGTGCGTTAAAGGTCCTCGCACGCTTAGAATCAGAGACTCTTTTTTAGCATCATCACTTAGGCTGGTTGGGCTTCTCATTCCACAACCCCAAAAAACCTTCTTTTTAAAATTGCCGCTGCGTAAAGTATCGTTGTTGGGTGGATCCTTGCTTACCCAGTAGTCTGATAAAACGCTGCCGATTAAGTGCGTTGGATAAGTATGAATGACGTCATCTGTGAATAATTTTAAGCATAAATATTCACTTAAGAAATCACCATAATTTTGGATTATTTCACCTCTGAGCCAATAGTCAACAAGCCTGATAGGTAAATCTTTGCATTTAAGCATGCGAATATTTTTAATTAAAATTGCGCGATGTAGCCGCGCTGTAAATTATCAATTTCAAAGCTGAATAGACTTACGGAATTTGCTCTCAAAATGAAATTTTCAATTTCAGCGCAAGTATAAGAGTTAACCCATCCAAATGCCGCCCTTGCCTGAAAAGATCTTAGTTTGCTTGTATCAACATCACAATAACTGAAAATAATTTTTTTCTTATATGTGGCAAGTTTTGAAAAAAGCAAAGGAAAATCGAAAACATACTCAAGCACTCCAAGCATTAAAATGGTGTCAACATCATGTATTTGAGAAGGAAATATCGACTCATTCAGATTGCAAAAAACTGTTCTATCATTCCTTAGAATAATGTCAGCTGGCAGGTATTTGCAGGAAATATCTAAATATTTTTCAATAAGACTAGATCCGCATCCAAGATCTAAGAGGTGGCTAGATGATGCTATGTAATTTGAGACCAGTCTACTTCTGAGCCCCCAGGAGGGATCTAGATTTCTTGCGTCGGACCAGCGGGCTAAATCAGTTTCCTTTCGAATTACAGAGGCAATTCTTCTGGCGCATTCGGAATTCCTATCCATTGGCTGTGCTTGGTAAAGTGAGTTAGGTTTTTGTGTGATGGACTGTATTCAAAATATAATTTGGTTAATTGCCGGATCTTTCTTGGCATCAGTAATAAATTTTTCTCTCCATTGAATGTTTATTGCAGAATTTTGTCTCTGGGGCATATGATCAAAGCCAAAATTCATTTGGGTATAGGAAATGTTAAATTTATGAAAAATAGTTTGAACAATCAAATTAGGTTCTAAAAGAAGATCTTCATAGATCACTCGAATCGGTAAAATTTTATTTTTCATGAAGAAGAGGTCCCATTTTCTCTTTTCTGTCCTTAAATCACATAGGCGCTTGTAAATACGGTCGAACCGATACTCAGGTTCAGAGATTTTATTTTGAAATGAAATCCAATAATTCGATTGAAGTGCAATTTCGAGTGATATGGCTTGCGCCAATAAATCATTACGTTCAATGTAAATATATTGTTTGATACCAAGCAGACTTCCAAGATTTTGATTTTTGAGTATCCCTTCATACTGAGACCAGTGTGATTTAATTCCAAACCACCCATTAGATGAGCTGCGCATGGAAAACAGCTTACGAAATAGGTCGCATAGATCATCGCAATGGAAGTATTTTTTCCATTCGATGATCTCATGATGATGAAAATATTCCAGTGGGGCACCTAATAATTGGGTGGAAATTAATAGATGTGCAAGGTAATGCGAACCGCTTCTGGGTGTGGATGCAAGTAGATAAATTGAGGGTTTATCTTTGTATTTTGGAAAGTCATACTCGGGCCGAAGGGTGCTCCATTTTTGCATGGCAATTTAATCAAATTTAATTTTTTTTAATCAGAGATAGGCGAGCCAAAACTATTTGAGAGTAAAAAATCTACAAATCGATGAGTGCCATGAATGAGATGATATTGGATGCTAGCAAGCTGGGCCAATTTCTTATATTCCTTATATTTTTCCTTCATGAACTGTAATTCATTATATTTTGATGTGGTGTTATTACTATCAAAAATACATCCGCATGAAAATTCCTCTATTAACTTTGACATTGTTGTACCTGCGGGGGCTAAGATTGGGACGCCAGATGCCAATGCCTCCCACGCAATTCCTGACCCAGTTGCCTTGTAGTTTTCAGTGTCGTAATTCAGAAGAATTACCGAGCATTTAGTAATGAGATCGCCGATGTTTTGTACATAGCCCATCACTTGAACATTTTGATTTTTATCTATAGCATTAACAAGATTGCTGTTCGGGTCAGAATTCTGAACAATCACCTTCAGCCCCTTTTGAGTTAGGTCGGATATCAATTGAGGGAGTAACTCTATACCTTTGCATGGGCGCTGGTAACCTAAAATTCCAACCGTATGCAATCCATGCTCTATGGATCTTATTTGAGAGCCATCATGGGGGATTGGATAATGCCAAAGCTTAATTTTTTTATCTCCAAGAAGATCATCAAATGCGTTGGCTACTTCAGGCTCAAGAACACCTAGAGTGATGGTATCAATTTTTTGACCTATCAATTCAAATGCAGCCCCCCACATTTTGAGTCCATTTGTATTAAAAAGGTTTGGCGGCGAATGAAGGCAGCCAAAAATACGACCAAATTTACACTTACTTATGCCAATAGCAAACAGTTGATAGTCAAACAAAGTTGGAAATATTGTTATATCTGCACAATCGACAAGGTCTAGCGAATTGGCAAATAGCTCGGCCTCTTTTTTTAGTGTAGCAATTTGTTGATTGCTTTGGAAAGCCGAAGAAATTGATCGGGCAATCTCGTAGGGCTGTCCTTCAGTCAGCCCTATAGTATTAATTTCTGAATCATTAGATCGGTAGTGTAAATTTGCATAAAGTCTGACTTTATGCCCACGACCCGTTAACTCTTTGAATAGCCTTAAATTAATATCTGCATGGTGTCCTGCATTTGTTTGCATGCCAGGGTCAATAATATTGATTATCATAAAAGCTGCCTTAACTCTTTAGTAAAGTGTTTGAATGTGATCAATAGCCCCCAATTATTTCGCATTCACTAGTGCCCGCCCTATAAAAGCGGCTGCTATATTTATAATATAACTATCATCACACAATTTATGCTGGCTATTACAACCTACTTCAATCCCTTTAAAGATCCTCTGAGATTAAATAATTACAAGCTCTTTACAAAGTCCTTAAATTGCCCCTTGCTAACAGTTGAATGGTCCTTGGACGGCAAATTCGAACTTTCTAGCGATCATGCCAGTATTTTGGTGCAGGTGCAGGGGGGGGGCTCATTACTTTGGCAAAAAGAGGCTTTGCTAAATCTGGCACTTAAGTATATTCCCAGGGGTGTTGAATATATCGCTTGGATCGATTGCGATGTTCTCTTTGAAGACAGTGATTGGATTGCCGAGGCAATTTCTGCCCTAAAAAAAATACCAGGTCATTCAGTTATTTGAGCGGGTTATTCATTTGCCGCAAATGGATTTGGCTTTGATAAATGAAAGTGCTATGGTTAACTGCGGATCCGTTTTTGCTGATTCGTCCTTCGCATCAGGCTTTCTTAAAAGTGGACAATTTTTCAAAACAACAAAACCAATTGATAACAAAGAGAAATTAAACTCAAAGATTGTTGGAAACCCCGGCATGGCGCTGGCTTCTAGGGTCGAAACCATTAAAAATATCGGGTTTTATGATGGCAGTATAGTGGGCGGGGGTGACACAATCTTACTTGCAGCCTTGACAAATAATTTAGATTTAGAGTTTGAATATCGACTTTTTAGCCGGCCACATTAAGAGCACATTAGGGCCTGGTCTAGCAAAATAAAAAATCGCGTTACTATAGGGCATTTATCAAGATCGATTTATCATCTATGGCGTGGTGAGCTTTCCAAAAGACAATACTCAGAAAGACATGCCATTCTTTTCGACTGTGAATACAACCCAGCGGAGCATTTAATCGCTGATAAAAATGGTATCTGGCGGTTTGCTGATCAAGCCTCAGTGCTAGAGTCAGCCATTCATCCTTATCTAGCCTCTAGGCAGTAATTTTTTAACCTAAGTTTGTTAATCGCAATGCAAACATGATTGATCGAAAGACG
>CAIYZI010000059.1 GCA_903930665.1 uncultured beta proteobacterium | reverse complement strand
TCTTGCCGCCAGCATGTTTACCCAGGTCTGATTGCAAAGAAAACAACTTATTATAATCTCCATAACCTGCATCATCTATCAAATTCCGATATGGTGTTGTGTTCGGCAAGAATTGTCGCGTATCTTCGATAAGGTCGGGATTAACATCCAAAGGCCCCATATTACGCGCTTTTCCTGCTTCTCGTGCTTTAACAAGATTTTTACTTGCGCCCTTGCGTGTTAGGTGCGGCAATAACTTCAAACTACGCAACGCATTAAGACCGCCAATCACATCAGGGGCTATCTCTACACCCTTTTGAATGAAATTATCGGCCGTGGTTCCTGCACCTTTTTGACCCCAAACATCCGCATAATTTTCTGTGTCATTAGGTAAATAATCAGCCAAATGACTGGATTTGCCATTTTGAAATTCTTTAGCACCTAACGCTCGCCCTATTCCGCTACCGACATAATCGATATCTGATGCAATATCATGCGGCAAGTTATGAAGGTTTCTACCTGCATGAGTTAGGCCAATTAATACATCACGAGGAATTCTTTTCCATGCACTTTCTTGGTTATCTTCAAAAGGAACTGCACCCCAATCTGATTGCATAGGCGCACTTTGTTGTTGCATCTCTTCTCTTGCGACTTCCCAATCAGACATTTGGCACCCCTAGCTTTCGTGCTTCCTCAACAGTAACCATCTTTTTCTCGCCAGTTTTACTGTTCCTGATTTCTATTTTTCTCTGCAAGCGTTCGTTAGTTTCTTTTTCAATGGCTTTGACATCGACCATTTTGTTCGCTTGTTTAACTGCATCAGCTTCATTGTAGCCTTTTTGCAGTAACTCGGAGACGATTTGATTCTTTTTCTCAGCAATATCATGAAGCGACCGCGCGGACCGTAACTTACCAATTGCTGAATCAACCGTATCGTGAGGCGTAATCTTTTGGCGTTGCGCTAAATCAAACTCACGAACCAATGGTTTACCGCTAAAACCTTGTACGGTTGAAGCAATAAAGCTTTCCCCGGTTGATAAAAAGTCACCGATAAGTTCTTTCTCTTCTGGTGTTCCCATAGCTTTTAGGTAATCTAGTTGCTTGCTTTGGAACGCAGGTATGCGATTACGCATGTTTGCAAACACGGGATTGGTAACAAGACCCGTCATGCGATCAAGAACTGCACCTGAATGGCTTAAGCCAAGTTGGCTTTCACCAATTTGTTTTAATGCAGCAGCGCGGTACTCTCCTTCTTTTTCAAGTTGCTTAACCGTACCTTGATATTCACCAGTCTTTTGCGCATAGGTTTTTGGTGGAATGCCTTTTGTAAGCTCAAGTTCCATTGCCTCACCATTTGGCGTAGTTTCTTCTTCCGCATAAACAGGCTCACCCTTATTGTTATACCATTGCTGTCCTTCAAGGGTTACACCATCTTTAGGACGTGCGACAGGTGCGGCATTAGCTGCAAGCTCAGCGGGTGAACTTTGTTGTTGTTGCTGAGACATTGTTTCTGGCATTTCCTGAGAAGAAGCCGCCAATGGATTAGCTGATTGCGTGCTTCCTTGGCCAATAAAACCTTTGAGGGCATTTTTTAAATAGCCTGAAAAATTGTTGGTTGAAGGCTGCCCAACTCCTGTGTGTTGAGGAGGAGGAGGCGTATTATTTAAAAAGTTTTGACCATTCCCTTGGCCCATTCCGGCCTGTACGGCTTTTTGTAATGCAGCACGCGCAGCAGGATCGCCCATATTGGCAATCGCACCGGGGTTTTGTAATAACTTGGCAAGAAACTGTGGTCCCATTAAATTAGCATAGGCAAGTTTACTCGCAGCTTCGGCTTGCAAGGTAGAAGGCAAATATTGAGATTTGATTTGGTTAATCTTTTTCTCAATCATTGCATTGTGTAAGGCATTAATCCCACCCATAGCAGTGACCAAACCACCACCGGGGCCAGTATCGGGAACAACTCTTGGTAATGGAAGTGCCATTTTATATCCTTATAAAAAGCTGCCAAGCATACTTAAGCCGCCGCCAATGGTGTTCCAGAAGCCATTTTTCTTTCCTGCTTCTTTGCCATAAGCTGCGTCACCCATTTTATTGCCCATATTTTCATACATATTGGTTAGGGCATTTGCTGAACCTTGGCCTGTGTCAATTAATCCTTTTTGTCCTTGGCCATATTGGGTATTAATGCCAAGCACGTTTTGAAGCCACGAGTTCATATCACCAGAAGCGATTTGACCCGCATTTTGCATTTGTTGC
>CAIYZI010000058.1 GCA_903930665.1 uncultured beta proteobacterium | reverse complement strand
TTCTTGGAATGTGCTGTGACTGTTTGGACTAAATAGAAGATCTTGTGAAACCGTAAGGACTCAGGATGTCTGGCGCTGGATGATCGCTTGGACTATAAGCATCTCAAGAAAGATTCAAGTGTCGCGTTTCCGGACACTTGTGGTGATTTGTCGGGTTAACCGACAAAATAAAACCACCCGAAGGTGGCTTTAGTTAGAAATGATTTTCGATAATCATTTCTGATTTTGGAATAAACCCAGGTTTTGGCCAAGCAGGTTTAACTGCTTTACCAATTACCAACATTGCTGCAATCGCATAGTCTTTAGGCAAATGGATCAACTCTGCAACCTTGTCAAAATCAAAACCAACCATTGGGCAAGAGTCATAGCCCATTGCTTTAGCTGACAACATCATAGTTTGCAAAAGGATGCCAGCTGAGCGCATGGCCTCGTCACGCTGAAGTTGTTCATTGCCAGAATAGAAAGGATGAATCCAGGGAACCAAGATATCTTGAGCCTCTTTAGGGGCGTTAACCCAGTATCTTGCTGGATCTTTTTCCCATGCCTTGATATCCACTGTCACAACAAATAACAAAGATGCATCAGTCACTTGAGCTTGGTCATTTGCCGCCTCGCGTAATTTTGCTCTGAGAGCTTTATCGGTGACATTGACTAAACGCCAGTGCTGGATATTGAAAGAGGATGGAGCCTGCATACCCAATTCAATCAGCTGATCAATTTCCTGCTGAGTAAATTGATGGCTGGAATCAAAGTGCTTCACTGCTCTGCGCTCACGGATTGCATCAAATGTATTCATATATTTCCTTAGTATGATTGATTGAGATAAAAATTAGTCTTTAATTGGTGGAGTGGCGCGATACTGACCCTGGAAAGCGAGCATCCAACCCGGATACTCTGGATTCAAGGCGCTGACTCCATCAAGTAACTTAAGCTCATCTTCCGTTAAGGCTAGCTTACTAGCGGCAATATTGTCTTTTAACTGCTCTAGTTTACGGGCACCAATGATGATAGTTGATACTGCTTCTTTAGACAGAATAAAGGCAAGCGCGACTTGAGCTACAGAAACACCATGCGCTTTAGCAATTGGTGTCATTGCATCAATACAAATAAATGCCTTGTCTTTATTAATGGGTGGAAAATCAAAGCTTGAGCGTCTGGCTCCATCAGGATTTGCCGTATCACGACTAAACTTACCCGAGAGATAGCCGCCGGCCAAAGGACTCCAGACCATGAGACCTAGCTTTTGATCTTGCACCAGAGGAAATATTTCTCGCTCTAAATCTCTTCCAGCAATAGAGTAATACGATTGCACGCTTGCAAACTCAGCATAACCCTTTTGACGAGAAATGCCGATTGCTTTCATGATCTGCCACGCAGCCATATTACATAAACCAATATAGCGAATCTTGCCCATTTTCACTAAATCATTTAGCGCAGACAAGGACTCTTCAAATGGTGTTAAAGGATCAAAGCCATGCACCTGATAAAGATCAATATGATCCAACTGAAGGCGCTTTAGACTCGCATCAACTTCATTAAATATATGAAAACGTGATTGCCCTCTTCCATTGGGGGTCTCATCCATAATCCCAGTAGATTTGGTAGCTATAACTAATTGATCACGTGGCAAGCCGCAATCTTTAATCGCTTGTCCCAGCAAGCTTTCAGATTGCCCTAGAGAATAAACATTAGCAGTATCAATAAAATTAATCCCGCTATCAAATGAGGTTTTGACCAACTCGTTGACAGCTTTTTGCTGCAAGCCGCCCATGACCTCCCAAAACCCCTGAGCACCAAAAGTCATGGTGCCTAAACAGAGCTCAGAGACATAAAGCCCTGTATTGCCTAATAAACGATATTTCATGAAAGCTCCTAATAATTTATTGCCTAGACTTAGTTCGATGATTTTAGGTTAGCCTGCATAAACTTGCTGACACATTTCATGTTGTTAATCAAATGATCGCGAGTTCGAAAACGAAGTTTCGGCGCAGCCAATCTCGCCCGACCCACCAGCAATGCGAAGAGTCTAAAGAAATCTAGGGGCTTTTTCTTTTGGTTCGCTTGAATTGATAAATCAACCCCTTAAATAATATGGGATCTAAAGGGTTAATAGCTTCATATTTAAAGCCCTCAAGCATCAATTGTGTTTTAAGAATAAAGTAATGGGTATACCTAACCGTTGCATAAGAGGCTCACAATGCTTGACCCCATGGTTCTTAGTCGCATTCAATTTGGCGCAAATATTACCTTTCACATTCTTTTCCCAACCATTTCTATTGCTTTGGGATGGTTTCTACTCTTCTTCAAAGTTCAATTTAATCGAACCCATGATTCCAGTTGGAATCAGGCATACCAATTTTGGGTAAAGATTTTTGCATTGACATTCGCTTTAGGGGTAGTCAGCGGCATCACCATGAGTTTTCAGTTTGGCACTAACTGGCCTGGATACATGAAGACCATCGGCAATATTGCAGGCCCCTTACTTGCCTATGAAGTACTTACTGCATTTTTCTTAGAGGCTACCTTCTTGGGAGTAATGCTGTTTGGTAGCAAAAGAGTCTCTGCACGCGTTCATACCCTCGCAACTTTTCTAGTCGCTTTTGGTACCACCTTATCCGCTTTTTGGATCATCGTA
>CAIYZI010000057.1 GCA_903930665.1 uncultured beta proteobacterium | reverse complement strand
TCACCAATACCCTCTTGTAACAAGATACCCATAGCAGCAGTAGATGAAACAATTCCCTTGCTTCCCATGCCCGCCTCAGTAAGACCTAAATGCAATGGGTAATCAGAACGTCGAGAAAGATCTCGATATACAGCAACTAAATCTTGGACATTGCTGACTTTACAAGAGAGCAAAATTTGATTGGGATTCATACCCAATTCAACGGCTTTTTCCGCAGATTGCAAGGCTGACTGAATCAAGGCTTCAATCATGACTTCTTGTGCTGTCTTAGGCTGCGCTAAAGCAGCATTGCTATCCATAATGCCAGCCAATAGATCCTGATCAAGACTGCCCCAGTTCACACCTATCCGAATGGGCTTGTCATATTTACAAGCCGCTTCGATCATCTGCGCAAATTGTGGATCACGTTTAGCGCCCTTGCCAACATTCCCAGGGTTAATGCGATATTTAGATAAGGCTTTAGCGCAATCTGGAAAATCATTTAACAAAGTATGGCCGTTGTAATGAAAGTCGCCGATTAATGGCACTAGGATATTCAACTTATCCAATTGCTCACGAATGTAAGGAACGGCAGCGGCAGCTTCAGGAGTATTTACAGTGATACGCACCATCTCTGATCCGGCAATCGCCAATTCTTTAACCTGAATCACGGTTGCGACAGCGTCAGCCGTATCGGTATTTGTCATTGACTGAACACGTACCGGGGCATCTCCACCCACCAAAATAATATTTTCTTTCCAGGTAACGCTGGCCTGACGAGTGAGCCTCTTAGGAGATGGTCCTAATGGCAATGGAGGTAATTGAGAATTATCAGAACTCATGAATCGATTAAGAATCTAAGTTTTTTAACCACTGAACAGGCTGAATAATTTCCGTATCGTGAACAGCTCTCTCACGGACGCGCGTTCGATCAATTACATCACCCGCTAGCTGGCCACAGGCAGCCGCAATATCATCCCCACGGGTTTTGCGCACTGTTGCCACCATGCCAGCATTGAGCAAAATATTAGCAAAGGCTTGAACACGTTGGGGTGGTGAGCGCAGTAAACCAGACTCAGGGAACGGATTAAAGGGGATTAAATTCACCTTACACTTGATTCCGTTTAGCAAACGAATCAATTCTTTTGCCTGAGCATCAGAGTCGTTCACACCATCGAGCATGCAATATTCAAACGTTAAGAAATCTCTTGGCGCAAAAGGTAAATATCTTTCGCAGGCAGCAAGCAATTCTCTTAATGGATATTTTTGATTGAGCGGCACCAACTGATCGCGCAAGGCATCATTGGGCGCATGTAAAGAAACCGCTAAAGCTACAGGACAATCCTGAGCCAAACGATCAATCATTGGCACAACGCCAGATGTTGAAACGGTTACACGACGACGTGACAAGCCATAAGCTCTGTCATCTAACATCAGCCGCAATGCAGTAACAACGTTGTCATAGTTGAGCAAAGGCTCGCCCATGCCCATTAACACTACATTGGATATAACCCGACCGGTATGCTCCCAGCCTGGTGTTGGAAACTTCTCGATTCGTCGAGTCGCAAGAGGGTCATTGCGCAAGAGGTGCTCAGCAAACCATAATTGACCGATGATCTCGCCGGAAGTCAGATTGCGTGAAAAACCTTGACGCCCCGTAGAACAAAAACGGCAATTGACTGCGCAACCAGCTTGAGAAGAAATACATAATGTCCCGCGATCATCTTCGGGAATAAATACAGACTCCACGGCATTGCCAGCGCCCACATCCAGCAACCACTTACGGGTGCCATCATTTGCGACTTCGTCTTTAATTACCGGGAGAGAAACAACTTCTGCTTTATCTAGCAAGGTTGCTCTAAAGCTTTTTGCCAGATCGCTCATGTCATTAATGTTGGAAACACCGCGCTGGTGTATCCACTGCAAGAGCTGCTTTGCCCTGAAGGGCTTTTCATTCAATCCCGCGACATACGCCGCCATTTGGTCGGCGTCAAAATCTAAGAGATTTACGCGCGGGGAGGTCAATTAGCCTACTTATATTGAAATAATCGAATTAACGATTAAAAACATTCATGCCAGGGAAAAAGAAAGCAATTTCCACGGCAGCTGTTTCAGGAGCATCTGAACCATGAACAGCATTAGCATCGATGCTGTCAGCAAAGTCAGCGCGGATTGTTCCAGCGTCAGCTTTCTTAGGATCAGTAGCGCCCATCAAATCACGGTTCTTAGCAATTGCGCCTTCGCCTTGCAATACTTGAATCATGACTGGACCTGAAATCATGAAGCTTACCAAGTCTTTAAAGAAAGGACGTGCGCTGTGTACAGCGTAAAACTGTTCTGCTTCAGACTGTGAGAGATGCGCCATTCTAGAAGCAACAATTTTCAAACCAGCTGATTCGAAACGGTCATAGATCTTGCCAATAACGTTTTTAGCTACAGCATCAGGTTTGATGATAGAAAGGGTGCGTTCAATT
>CAIYZI010000056.1 GCA_903930665.1 uncultured beta proteobacterium | reverse complement strand
TGCCACAATTCCAAGAGGTAGCCCAACGAGAAGCGCCATGATTGAGGAGATTGCTACTAACAGAACATGGTCTCGGAGGGCAGTAAGAAAATCTGGCCCAAAAAGTAGCTTTAAAAATCGAGAGAGTTTCGTGGAATCTTGCTGACTATTACTAGATTGATTTAAAAATTCACGGGCGACAATCTTAAAGTCGATGCCCGACTCAGCTTGTTCATTGAGCTTTGCCATAGTTACTTCATTTATTTTTCCCGCTAATTGTTGAAGAGGTTTTTCATCAAAATCAGAGCGCATCAATAAGATTGCATCGTAGCGAGGAAATGCATGCCTGTCATCTTCAGGAAGGACTAGGTGATTTTTTGTAATTGCTGCATCGGTGGAATAGGCATCCACAATATCGACATCACCACGAACAAGAGCATCAAATGCTAAGCCATGCTCTAGTAATTTTTTGGGTTTTTTTTAGATAGTAAGCCTGGATCAGTGCAGGCCAACCATCATTTCTTGTTTTAAATTCTGGAGATAATGCAATTCGAAGTGTCGATTGCTGTTCATTTGATAAATTTGCAATATCACTAATTCGTTTGAGACCAAGCGCTCTCGCTTGCTCCGATCTCATAGCAAGTGCGTAGGTATTATTAAACCCAAGCGGTATCGCCACCTTCAGGCCTATGGGCTTAAGCCAGTCATTCAACTCATTCGCTGAAGCTTGGGTTTCTGGACGCTTGAGTATTTCACGCAGAATAGTGCCCGTATATTCTGGATATACGTCAATCTGACCTGTTTTCAGTGCCTGAATAACAATCGCAGTATTTCCAAGACCTTGTCGATGAACAGTTTTTACTCCGGCATCACGCAATGTAAGATTAAGGATCTCACCAAGCACATAGCTTTCTGTAAAACGTTTTGAGCCAACGACGGTAGTTTTGTCTGCGGGCTGGGCCAGTACACAACAGCTTGCAGTTAAGCAAAAATATAGGCTTAGCCTAATCCAAAAAGAGAAAATGTACTTAGAGAAATACAAGTGAGATGATTTTCATTAAAAATGGGAAATCTCATCATATAAGCCTTTAGCTAGTTTTGCTTAGCAAGCGCCAGTTTTTGTAATGCTCACTATAGGTCTATTGATCTGACCGTAATGCATTGATTAAGCAATTAAGTTTCTATGCGAGATTTTCTTTATTTAGATCTTTTTTCTGTTGCCATTTCTCTCGCTCTTTTTTGGGGTCACGTAACAGCCACCACGCAAATAGTAAAACTCCTCCAAAAACAAGTATTACTTCGATCAAGATAACAGGACCAAAGTTATGCCGCCCCTATCTGCCGCTTCAGTTCCATCCTCAATCATTGCGTGGCGATTTAAACCAAAGTTAAAAAAGACTTGACAACCACAACGGGAATGCTGACTATTGGCATGACTGACGGATAAGGAAATTGACGACCTTGTTTCTGGTAATGTTTATAGAGCAAAAGAGGCGCTTGCTATAGTCGGGGTTGACTTGGGGGTGCCCCATCCATATCCCCTTATTGCCTCACCATTCGGGTAGCAACACCAGTAACACTCTGAAGGGCTGACACATCAAGTCAATTATTGGAGATGTCTCTAATCCGACTGATTACCGGAAATAAAGGGGGAAAGTCCGCTTTAGATCCAGTAGGAGCCAGTCAAAATCAGCAATGTTGGCAGTTTAGAGGGCAGAGTGCGGCCAATAGCAGTCTCAAGATTTCTAGGTTTACACCAATATAGTTACTAAAATCTAGGGATGGCAATCAAACGTTATCGACTGAGTCTTGTAATCGAAGCACTTGCCTTGGTGCTTGGGTGGAGTTATTTCGATGCGCTATTCTCGGCTGAGCTAAGTTCGCCAATAGCGCAAGGCGTTGATGTT
>CAIYZI010000055.1 GCA_903930665.1 uncultured beta proteobacterium | reverse complement strand
CTGGCAATCATGTGGATGTGCATTACACCGGCTGGCTCTATGACGAAAAGGCCGCTGACCACAAGGGTCAGAAATTTGATAGCTCTTTGGATCGCGGTCAACTATTTAGCTTTCCTTTAGGTGCTGGCCATGTCATTAAAGGTTGGGATGAAGGTGTTGCTGGCATGAAGATTGGCGGCAAACGCACTCTGATCATTCCATCAGAAATGGGTTATGGGGCACGTGGTGCTGGCGGGGTAATTCCTCCGAATGCCACTTTGGTATTTGATGTAGAGCTGCACGGCGTGAACTAAAACCTCTAAGTAAGTTAATAAACTAATAAATTCACGTGATTTTCTGCAGATAAGAAAATAGCCTCCCATGAGGAGGCTATTTTCTTGAATTATCACCAGCAGGACTTAGGAACGTAAATCCTTGCCATTTAAGGTCAAGCGCCTAGGTGTGTTGGTATTGCCACCTACCTGACATAGGCTAATCAAACGATTTCTCTCAGACATCACCTTATCGGTGTAACCACCATCATTATCTGCATTACCTGCGCCAACATAGAACTTCAGGCCATTACGCAAGGATCCAGAGGTCGCTATCAGGTACTTTAAAATATATGCGCCCACACGAATATTGACTTCAGGCTTGATGGCATCAGATGCACCACCATAAAGTGCATACTTTTCTTTATGAATTGAAGTCATAACCTGCATTAAGCCCTCGGCACCTGCAGAGCTCTTAGTTAAAGGATTGAAGTTAGATTCGACAGAAATCACCGCCAGCAGGAGAACCGGGTCAATATTGACCTCTTTAGCAATTAATACCGTATTGGAGATGTACTCTTCAATCTTGGCGCGATCAAGCTTGTATTTCTTCTCAAAGAAATCTGCAACAGCGCGTTGATTCTTAATCGTCACCATCAAATTGGTATCTAAAGCTTGAGGGTCTAACTTGGAAGCAGGAATTTGATCTGCCAAATCGGAGATGGGCTTGACTTGCGCTTGCGCAACTGAAGGCATCAACAGGGCAACGGTTTGTTTTTTGACTGTTGCAAGACCCATCTTGGTATTTACTGGAGCCTTGTTGTAGATAACAGCAGCAATTTCTTTTTCAACAGTCGGTTTAGGGGTTTCTTCTTTATATTGATCAAGCATGCCAAAACCATTTGGCCAAACCGCTTGTCGCGCTTCATCAGGAACTAGATGGCGCGCTAAATCAAAAACACCAGCATTAGTACCATTGCCTGAAAGCCATAGACCTACCAACAAAAATACGGTGGCAACCAGCAAGGCATTGAGAGCTCGATAGACTGGAGCCATGGTATGAGCTAGCAATGCACTAGCACCCGACGCATCTAACTGGGAGCTTGGCAACTCATTCGAAATTGTTGAGAAACATTTAATCATTCAGTTTGTCGCATCACCCATAAATTCAAAAGGACTTTATGTTGCAATGCAATAATTTAAAAACATGGGTCATCCTAAGAAGGTTCTTATATCAAGTCAAGAATAAAGAAATCAATTTCTATTACTTCTTGATCTAGAAATCGTCAGAGACCCTCGGGTTCACTCTTAAAATCATATATAAGCTAATTAAATCAATAAGTTATACATGTTAGCGGGCACTAATTTCATAGTGTAAAAAAATCACTTAAAACGGACTTTTTTCATATTTTCAGCAAAAAAATTCTCTTTAAAGCCTATATCTCTCGAGCATTAAGTCCAAGACTTCTAGCCACAAGAAGATGATCTGGACAAGGCTAGAAAGACTCAAGATCCTCCCCTACACTAGCTAATAATGAAGTTCATTAGCAAAATTCTCATATTCATTGCACTCACTACCCCTCTGAGTGCTTTTGCAGTCTTTGAAGAATGTAGAAATTTTTTCCCCAATCAACAGGTACCCACCAGCCCTGAAGTTGGTCGCGATCTTTGCTTTGATAGCTTTGCAGTGCTCTACTCTTCGCGAGATAAGAAGCCAATTTACACAATCGAAAAGCTTAACCGGTTGAACTTTGCTGGCTCACACCCTCGTAGAACAAATCAGTTCTACGAGGAAGCCAGACTTCCTATTAAAGAGCGCGCCTTACTTTCAGACTACCGAGGAAGCGGCTATGACCGTGGACATAATGTGCCTGCGGGAGATATGAGCGATGAAAGGGGAATGGCCCAATCCTTTTCTTTGGCAAATATGATGCCCCAGGCGAGGCAGAATAATCAAGGGATTTGGGCAAAAAATGTTGAAGAACCAACTCGTCAATATCTCAAAAGAACTTCCGGGGACCTCTATATATATACAGGCTCAACTGGCAACATTGGAAATATCGGGAAAAGCCAAGTCACGATTCCAGCCCATCTGTATAAATTAATCTATGATCCGAGCCGTAAAACTGCTTGGGCTTATTGGGTAGAGAACACCAATGAGGCCAATATGTCGCCACCGATAAGTTATCTGGAGCTAATGGAAAAGACAGGAATTGATTTTCATCTTCCTGTTGAGGATAAGACTTCTAGCGTCCACCCCACCGACAAACCGATAGTCAACTCACCGCCACTCATTGGCGGATGGTATCCAGTCTTCTTTGATGAATATTCACCAGGGAAAGCCAATGAGATTATTGCCAGAATCAAAGAAGGGAAGGTGACCAGCGTTCAAATTCAATATGACCAAAATCAAGGTTTGGCAACTCGTCTGGCTCAATATATTGAATCAGAAACCGATATGCGAATAAGTATTACAAAAAATAGTCCGCCTGCATCTGCAACAGTGACATACGAACGCAATCGTGTAACTGCCATGGTTCACACAAAGTAAGCTCTCTAGATCATCCTTTTAAGGCCGAATAAGCCTTTATTCCATGAGCGCGCTGAATAGGTGCCAATAACCCGCGCAGGCCATTGTGATCAAGGGTGTGCATAAGCTCAAGTAACTGACCTAGCTCATTCTGAGGAAATCCTTCGCGAGCAAACCAAGCCAAATAATTACCTGGTAAGTCGGCCAAGTATCGACCGGCATATTTGCCAAATGGCATCTTCATTACCGCAAGCTTCTCTAAAGACTCTGGATTCATCAACAGATATTACTAGGTGAGCAGCATGGGGTATATCGCTATCAAAACCCTACAAGCTTATCCAATTTGAACTTAGTGGTTTTTTACTATTTGAGAATGATTATCATTTGTTTCCTCATTCCATTAACCACTTACGTTCATCACATTACAAACCATGAAATTCATCATCAAAAGACTGTTTACTTTTAGCGCATTAATAGCAGCTGTCCTCCATATTTCATTTGCACACGCAGGTGAAGGTGCCTTTGGCTGGATCTATACCTTAGATCTTCAACCAAAAGACACCTGGGAATTTGAGCAAAGACTGCAGTTAAATCAGCAACAAGCCTCTGGTACATATGAAGCATGGACAGCTCGATCGGAATTGGAATATGGCGTTACGAATGACTTGCAAGTAGCTGGTTATATCAACTCTTACTACACCAATGCCAATCAAAACTATACGAATCCAGACGCCTGTGAAGACAGTCCAAGTTGTACTGGAGGTTATGGCGTACCTTCAAGCCATAACCCTGCAAATGCTTTCAGCAAAGGTGGAGTTGAAGGCGGCTCTCTTGAAGCGATTTATCGCATTACCAACCCTGTAACTTCACCCGTTGGAGTGGGTCTATATCTAGAACCGTCTTGGGGTAGAAACAAAGATGAACTTGAAGCAAGGCTATTACTGCAATCTAACTTTATTGATGATCGACTAGTTCTTGCCGGAAACGTAGTGGCCGCAAATGAACGCTTAAAGTTTATTGAGAATGGTAATGTTCCCGAATCCATGTTGGACTTTTTGGTCGGCGCGAGCTATCGGTTTGCACCCAGATGGTCTGCCGGTGTAGAGGCACGTTTTCATAATGACTACTCAGAACTGAATTTACGCAATCAAGTCCAAAGAGCTACTTTTGTTGGCCCCAATATGCACTATGCAGCTAAAGATTGGTGGGTTACTGGAGCTTAGCGCTATCAGTTAGCTGGTGGTAGCTGTATGGGTGGCGGTGAGGCGGAATGTTCCAATGCTCGTGTTTGGGATAGCCACTCTGTAAATGAGTTCATTATCAAAGTGGGAATTCCACTCAATTAAAGAAAAAGAGAGAAGACTCCCACCATCAATCTATTCAGGGAGAATGACTCTTCAATGAAGATGATGGGAGCTTTATAGATGCAATGACTTAATTTGGGAACTTTGGCAAAGGCCGAGCATCTGAGGGGGATTGATACCGGGCCGCATTCATCTCCATTGCCAATAAGGTGTAATAACCATTAATTCCCACCAGATCAACAATTCCCTTTTTTCCGAAACGTTGCTCGACACGGTTAAAAGTCACATCCGATACGCTTTTATTTTTATGCAGCTCTGTAGAAAAGCTATAAATCATCTCCTCATCATTGGACATTTTTTCAGGGCGCCTTCCTTCTTTAATGGCCAAGATCTTATCTGCACTCACTCCTGCTGACAAAGCGATGGGGGCATGAACATACCACTCATAATCCTGGGACCATTCTCTTGCCGTAATTAAGATAACGAATTCGCTAAGCGTATTTCCAATAGCAGAGTTATATCTCAGATAGTCACCCATAGATCGAGCCTCAGTCATTACCTCTGGGCTATACATCAAAGGCTCAAAGGGCCCAAATACAGGCTTCTTTCTTGCAGCTAAAAATTCTTCAGCCGCCTTTTTTTGTGCGGGAGAATAATTTTCAGGGGCAATCGTAGGAAGTCGTTCTTGCGCCACTGCATGAGTAGCAAAAACGGATACTGCTATAGCAAATATTGTTCTTTTCATATTGATTTCCTTTTGTCTCCGACTGTTTAACTACCTCTAAAAATAGAAAGGCCCTCAATTTAGAGGGCCATCCACTGATACTGTATTACCTTACTAGCTAGCCTTAATGACTACCGCCCAAGTAAGCTGCTTTTACTGCTGGGTCAACTTTTAACTTCTCTGCTGGGCCATGAGTTGCAATCTTGCCATTTTCCATCACATAACCATAGTCAGCCACCTCTAAGGCAGCAGCAGCAAACTGCTCAACCAACAACATGGTGACACCCTGGGATTTAAGGCTAGAGATAATCTTAAAGACCTCTTCAACCAAAATTGGTGCAAGACCCATAGATGGCTCATCTAGCAGGATGATTTCTGGGTTGAGCATGACTGCACGAGCCATTGCCAACATTTGTTGCTCACCGCCAGATAGAGTTCCTGATAATTGATTGCGACGCTCTTTTAAACGAGGAAACATTTCAAGTGCACGCTCAAGATCGTGCTTGATATCACCTTTAGGACGTTTACCCGTAAAACGAGGAAATGCGCCCAATAAAAGATTATCGGTAATCGTCATATTGGTGAAAACGCGACGCCCTTCAGGGCTATGCGCCAATCCAAGACGAGCAATTTGATAGGAGTCGTAACCGCTGATATTTTCGCCAGCCATCACCACTTCACCACCTGTGGGCTTAATCATGCCAGTAATAGCGCGCATAGTCGTTGTTTTGCCGGCGCCGTTAGACCCAATTAAAGTAACAACTTGCCCTTTTGGCACGTCAATACTAATGCCGTGCAGAACTTTTACTTTGCCGTAGCCTGCTTCAAGATTTTTAATAGATAACATAATATTTACCGGTGTAATTGTTCTAGTGATTAAGTACCCAAGTAGGCATGAATCACCTTCTCGTCCGCCTGAACTTCAGCTGGCTTACCTTCTGCAATCTTCTGACCGAAGTCCAATACAGAAACGGTATCGCAAAGCGACATCACCACGTCCATATGATGTTCAATCAAAATGAATGTGATACCACTGTCACGGATCTTACGAATAATGCGTAAAAGCTCTTTAATATCTGGGGCAGTCAAACCGGCTGCCGGCTCATCCAATAAGAGCAATTCTGGATCTAATGCCAAGGCACGAGCAATTTCCAAAAGACGTTGTTTACCGTAAGGTAAGTTACGCGCTTCTTCGTTAGCCAAGTCCTCCAGACCAACAAACTTCAAGAGTGCCAAACCGCGCGAACGCGCTTCGCGTTCTTCTTTCAAATAACGAGGTAAATGCAAGGCAATCTCTAAGAGATTTGACTTAAAAGTATGGTGCAAACCAACCATAATGTTTTGCAAGGCTGTCATCTCACCAAAGAGCTGAACGTTTTGGAATGTACGTGCAATGCCTGACAAAGCGATATCGGAAGAAGTTCTACCGACCACGCTCTTATCTGCGAAGAGCACATTACCGGCAGTAGGTACATAAATACCAGTCAAGACGTTCATCATGGTGCTCTTACCCGAGCCATTCGGACCAATCAGGCCATGAATCGTGCCACGCTTGATGCTCAGATCCACATTATTGAGAGCCTTCAAGCCGCCAAATTGCATCAACACAGAATCTACTCTGAGCAATTCACCACCAATGTTTTTACCGCCCACATTACTAATGAAGCTGACTGAATCATCT
>CAIYZI010000054.1 GCA_903930665.1 uncultured beta proteobacterium | reverse complement strand
TCATAGGTAGTTACGCTCTCGGTGGGAGGGCTTGTAGCCACTCCGTCGATCATGATAACCTCACCCTGGATGACAATTCGAAATTTATTCTCTTCGTCAGTACCAATTATCATTCC
Organism: uncultured beta proteobacterium; assembly: GCA_903930665.1. GTDB lineage: Bacteria > Pseudomonadota > Gammaproteobacteria > Burkholderiales > Burkholderiaceae > Polynucleobacter. The sequence goes on along the minus strand of CAIYZI010000054.1, from coordinate 2,231 downwards.
GGCAATTTTCATCATAACCGGATTGGTCTCGATTTCGTCAAATTCACCCCGGCCGGTCACCATAAAAGCGACCATAGCGCCGTCTTCAAGGCTGCTCACAATGGTAGATGGAGCCACATTCGATTCTTGTCGCCAGGGCAACACATAATCAATGGTTGTGGTTAAGCCTTCATCAAGGTTGTAGTCAACCGTGCATAGATAAATTTCGTAATCGTATGTTTTGTCACTAGTCATTCATCAGCCTCTCGCCTTTCCACAAGTTACACATCTGTAATAAAACAAACCACTCATATTTAATAGTTTGTGGTCTGTAATCTTCCGGCAACGCTGACAGAAGAATTCAGTTTCCTTCGGCATGCGCGATTGCGCTTTCCCTAACCATGTAGGTTTGCGTACCATCGTCCCATACCACCTTATAAGTCATCTCCGATGAGGCAATGGTACCACACTGGGTATCGTCATGCACGGTTTTAACCCTGTCGCCAGGGCGAAAAACGATCACTTTTCTAACGAGTACCAGCACTTGCCGCAAACGCGGTGTCCGGTCCCGTCAATTTCTGGCTTGTGAAAACCGCCGCGCGAGCAAAGGTCTGCTTTGATGGCAACAGTCTCATTCCACTCTTCTGTTGAAAACTGCTCAGTCATATTTTCCTTTCAATCCCATAGGCTGAAAAAACACTTTGCAAATAACGGCATTGTGACTGTTTCAAACTCGTCGTAAATTTTCTTTTGCTCTTCATAACCTACCGACCGATCTGGGTCTTTCACTTTGCGAAAACCATCAGAAAGTTTTTTTAATGTCAGTTGCCACTCATCAAATTCCATGTCGTTTGGATAACCGATTCTTCGGCTAGCCAATTCGTCAATCATGTCTGGAATGATTTCCAGCAAATAATAATCGACGCTGTAGGTATCCTGATAGCCCCAACCACGCTTTGCACGCTGGTAGCGATTCTTAATGTCGCCCCAAATGAGCCGCTTCGCCGTTTTAGGGTGCTTCAGTAAGTGGGAATTTCGCATACTATACATTACTTCAGACCCCTAGCGGTAATCGAGAGTGCAGCCGCCGCAAGCGCACAGGTTTCACCCTGAGAGCCAGTCCAAGAACCAATGGCTTGGTTTGTGACGGACGAACCTTCTCGAATTGCATCAGCGAGCGTGAATGGCTTTTCCGCTTCCGGCATTTCCTCAAGAATGCTTTCAATCTCGTCCAAGAGGGCGTCGGTTTCAGCCAAAACATCAGCGGAATCGTTTTCGGTCTGCAAAGCCTCGTAAACATCTTCCTCTTCCTCTGTTGTTGGCTTGGTAAGAGTCTGTGTTTTACTCAATGTTTTCTCCTTTAACTTTTTGATTGTTTAATTGTAATATCAACGTCTAGTGTTTCAATCCAGTCAGCAATTTGCTCGCGATTCCATTTGTGTCTATCGTTTACATGGGGAATCAATTTTTGCACTTCCCAAATATTGTCTTTGACGAGGCAAGTCATGTGCGGACAGGTCGTTTTAAATTTCATTACGTCTGGAAAATACTGCCTGAGCAAAAGCAAAATTTGATAACTGCCGCCCAGAGGGTTTTTAGGTATTTCCTTTTCCAGCCCTAGATTTTCCTGAATTACACCAATTGCCTCTTGAAGTGCTGTGCTTTTCTTTGTTTCCGGCTGGTATGTTTTATATGCATCATCTGGCATGGATGTTGCAAAAGCATTGGTAATCGGTTTGATGCAGCATTCTTGAAAACAATTCATATAAACAATTTTTAACTCTGCTTGACACACCATATCAATTGGCATCAAATCAAAAATCTGCATTGCTCTAAAAAAATCTTGTCCATGAGGACATGTGTATCTTAATTCAATTGCAGAAGTGTCATATATGCTTTTGTGAAAACTAATAATATCACATTTCCAGTCGAGACCAATTTTTCTTAATGCGTCAGGAATAATTCTTATCCCCCCAAGTGGGCTGCCTTCTGGCAAGTGGGCAATAAACTTTTCCCACTGGAAAAGCCATTTTGTTTTTTCATAGGAATCGTACGCATTAAAATACACGGATGGCTCAAGTGGCGTGGATTTGATTTCATTCACTTTGTAATTTATGTTTTCAGAAAATGCCATATTTAGTTTTCCTCTTGTTCGATCTGGCTACCCATCGGCAGTCCACCGATTACTTCTTCGTAGGCGCCACAGAGTCGCTTGAGGGCGGCGCTAAGACGCTTGGGGACCTTCTTGGGTG
>CAIYZI010000053.1 GCA_903930665.1 uncultured beta proteobacterium | reverse complement strand
GATACATGGTTTATTTTTTATAGATAAATTTCTGTGAGGTCTAGACTTACCTAGGGGTTGGTTGGTTGGTAGATAGGTAGGTAGATCGACTGATTACCTTAGATGGAATGCCCTCAACACTTCTGCAGCTTGCTAGATGGGCAGCTCTACTACCAACGGGATTCCAATAGATTGGAAACATCCTACTTTGGTTCACCCTGACCCTGTGGTGACATCATGAAGCTATCCCAAGTAACCCCATTCAGGTTCTATCCCCCCCCTACACCCCTAGCAATCTTAAAGGTAAGGTTTGGATGACTGCATGATTGTGAAGCTACCCCTTTAAACACTATTCACTTTCCCCCACTCTTACCTAAGCAACAACCCTTCTCAGAGGTTTAGTCAGATCCGAAGCTAATTCGCCCTTCAAAGACTTCAGTCTGCAGGCTTAATCAAGTACTGGAACCGTCAAGGGGCTACCCCCTCAGGCTAGGAGAAGTTAAACCTAACAGACTAAGATTGGTGATAGTCGACTATTAGCAGTAAAGCGGACACTCAGATCGGCCGAGCCCAAATGGCAGAATTCGACCCAAATCAGGCCAATCCATTCGCATAGTTTAGATGAGCTAATTTATTAACCTTTTACGAGGCTCTCCCCAATTCCGCAGATCTGCTGATTAAATACAGCATACTGATCCCTGCCATTTTTCTTGGCAACGTACATGGCCTTATCGGCCATATCAACCAAATCATCAGTCTCATTCGTATCGCTAATAATGGCAGTGGCTATGCCAATGCTAATAGTAATTTTAGGGTGCTGATCACGTGGAAAATCAAATCTGATGGAGCGCACTGATGCCAGAATTTTATTTGCTAGCAAAATCGCACCTCGCTCATCCGTTTGAGGGAGCGCGATTGCAAACTCTTCCCCACCCCAGCGACAACATAAATCCAATGGCCTTGAAACATGCTTGGTAATGGCTCTGGCTACAGCTACCAAAGCAATATCACCGCGTTCATGTCCATAGTCATCATTGAAAATCTTAAAGTGGTCAATATCAAGAAAAAGCACACTTATGGGCTGCCTTGACCTGAACGCATCCTTACGCAGCATTGGAAAATCTGCATCAAAGCCACGACGATTCTTAAGACCAGTTAATGGATCTTCAAAGGATGTCAACAACGCCAAATTAATCGACTTCGCATTTCTGTAAAAGCCATACATGATGATCGTAAGAGCCAAAAGAGCTAATAGGGAATATAGAATCAGGGATGCACTTTCCTTCATAAACCCATTTATCACAACCGCTTTGGAAATGATTGCGCTTGTCTGAAAGCCATATCTGCTCGATGTCGTATAAACAAGGATAGAACCCATTGAGAAGAGCTTGGAGCCGGAATCCTCAATAAGTCCAGTTTGCTTAGCATCATCTGCAATGAGTTTATCGATGAATTGATCTTTTTTCTCATCTAACTCAGTTAAGGTAGGTGGCACAGGATAATTAAACAGTAAATCGCCATTACCAGTATCCACAAAGATACTGACTTCGGTTAGTCCATCTAGCGACTTTTCCAAAGCTTTACCTAGCTCAGTAGCAACAATTTGCTGAGTAACGATACCAAGAAATTGCCCAGCTTCACCCACAATGGGATTAGCCACATGAAAGGTCAACAGACCAGTGGTTTTGGCTGTCAATACATTGCCTAAGGAATATATCCTGTCTGGCTT
>CAIYZI010000052.1 GCA_903930665.1 uncultured beta proteobacterium | reverse complement strand
TCAAAGTGATGTGGGGATGCCCACGACCGAGCAACTGATTGCTAAATTACGCAAGGCGGCTAAGTCTGAAAAAGCCTCAAGCCCTGAAGATCTCCAAAAACTCCTCATTCAAGAAGTATCGACCCTCTTAAAGGTATTGGAGCCATCACCCAACCCTCTATACAGCCATGATGAATCCATCAAGCCAGAAGTCTGGCTGGTCATAGGGGTAAATGGCGCTGGCAAAACAACGACTATTGGCAAGCTTTGCAGGCTGTTTCAATCCCAAGGTAAATCGGTCCTATTGGCCGCAGGTGACACTTTTAGAGCAGCTGCCCGCAATCAGCTTCAAGAATGGGGTGGACGCAATAAAGTTGATGTCATCTCCCAAGAAGGTGGTGATGCAGCGGCAGTTGCCCACGATGCAATTCATTCAGCTATTTCTCGCAAAAGCGATATTTTGATCATTGATACCGCTGGCCGCCTTGCCACCCAAGATCACCTTATGGAAGAACTGAAGAAGGTTAAACGCGTCATCGGGAAGGCGCTTCCTGGAGCACCTCACCAGACTTTGCTAGTTCTGGATGGGAATACCGGTCAAAATGGTTTAAGTCAGGTAAAAGCCTTTCATGCAGCCTTGACTCTCTCTGGAATCATCATAACTAAGCTAGATGGAACAGCCAAAGGGGGTGTCATTTGCGCTCTGGCGCACACTCTCCAGGACGGGTCAAAACCAGCTATTTTGGCACTAGGTAAAGGGGAGGGAATAGACGATTTAGCCCCCTTCACCGCCAAGCAATATTCATCTGAATTATTCAATTAAATCATATAGTTAGGAATCAAAAAAATCGTTAGCAGTCTATTGACAAGAGTGCTAAAATGGTAATAATTAAAACCTAATATACATATATAAAAAATGGTTCAAAAGAAAGTCTTCAAGTCGCAAATGCAAGCACGGCAAACACTGCCAGCAGCGCAGGCTGCGGCGTCGCCTGCCTTTCCTATGCTGCCATCTCTTGGGGTTGGTACGCTCGATGCTTACATCTCATATGTCAATCGCGTACCCATGCTTAGCGCAGCAGAAGAGTTACATCTTGCGCAAGAATTTCGTCGTTCTGAAAATGTCGATGCTGCTAAAACCTTGGTGCTTTCACACCTTCGTCTCGTGGTTTCAGTTGCCCGTCAATATCTTGGTTACGGCATCCCGCACGCGGATTTAATCCAAGAGGGTAATGTGGGTCTCATGAAAGCTGTTAAGCGTTACGACCCAGATCAGGGTGCGCGCTTAGTTTCCTATGCCATCCACTGGATTAAAGCGGAGATTCACGAATATATTTTAAAAAACTGGCGTTTAGTTAAGGTTGCCACAACCAAAGCACAACGCAAGTTGTTCTTTAACCTGCGCAGCAATAAACCCACACTGAGCGCATTGACTCCGAGCGAAGTAGAGGCTTTAGCAAAAGCGCTTGATGTCAAAGGATCAGACGTCAAAGAAATGGAAATGCGTCTAGCTGGTGGGGATATCGCCCTAGAGGGTGACGATAACGACGATGAGTCTGCTTATGCCCCTATTCAATGGTTGGCCGATAGCAGTCAAGAACCAACTGAAATGATAGCTTCTGCAGATGCAGATGCATTACAAGGCCCAAAATTGGATCAAGCGCTAATGGCTCTAGATGAGCGTAGTCGCAATATTGTGCAATCACGTTGGTTGGCGATGGATGCAGATGGCAATGGTACAAAAACCTTGCATGATCTTGCTAGTGAATACGGCATTTCAGCTGAGCGCGTTCGTCAAATTGAAACGTCTGCCCTTAAGAAAATGCGTGGGATGTTACAAGCGCAAGCCGCTTAAAGCAACCTCACTCAGTTAGTCCCTTATTACTTAAGCAGTTCCTTTAAGTCCTGCGCCAAGGTCTCCGGACCTTGCGCATGCTTAATATATAAGCGCAAATGCCCTTCTGGATCAAATACATAACTTCCCGCAGTGTGGTCAATAGTGTACGAGCCAGGACTTGAGCCTGGCACTTTTTTGTAATAAATTTTAAAGTCCCTGGTGACTTTTTCTAAAGCAGCAGAATCCGCAGGGCGTAAACCCAAAAAGCGAGGATCAAAGGCGGGCACATACTGCTTGAGAATTTCTGCAGTATCACGGTCAGGATCTACAGTCACAAATAGAACCTGCACCTTATCAGCATCAGGCCCCAATAAAACCATTGCTTGCTCCATCTCAGTCAGAGTAGTAGGACAAACATCAGGACATTGGGTATAGCCAAAAAAAATCACAACGGCTTTACCTTTAAAGTCTGCAAGCGTTCTCATTTTCCCGTCTGGATCAAGCAGGCTAAAGTCCTTTCCAAAAGCACTGCTACCTGTAACGTCTACATTCTTAAAGCTTTGCTTGGGGCCACATGCCACCAAAGAGATAACAAACCCCAAAATCGCCAAAAGATAAATAAACGATCTAACTAATTTTTTCATGATGGACTCAAATGAAATAGTGATCTATTAAAAGCGCTGCAAACAAGAGCGATAAATACGTAATAGAAAACCGGAATGTTTTTTTAGCCAAGCCATCGCTATATGAAATAAATAAGGCAATCACATAAGCTAAAAAGATCAAGCCCAAGATAATTGCGCAGACTAAATAAATGACGCCACTCATTCCATAGATATAGGGGAGCAATGTAGCGGCCAATAAGATCAGTGTATAGAGCAATATATTGAGAAGCGTAAAGCGCTCTCCATGCGTTACCGGAAGCATGGGCAAGCCAGACTGAGCATAATCATCACGTCTATAAAGGGCTAGAGCCCAAAAATGTGGGGGCGTCCAAACAAAAATAATCAATACCAAGAGCCATGCTTCAGCAGGCAGAGTATTGGTCACAGCAGCCCAACCGAGTGCTGGTGGCATAGCTCCAGATAACCCACCAATCACGATATTTTGCGGGGTAGCGGGCTTTAATAACCAGGTATAAATAACTGCATAACCCACAAAGGTAGCCAAGGTAAGCCACATTGTTAAGGGATTTGTGAAGCTCCACAAAATCACCATTCCTAGCAACCCCAACACGATCGAGAAGATGATGATGTGGGATGGTCTGATAGAGCCTGTTGCTGATGGCCGCCATGATGTTCTTTTCATCTTCGCATCAACAGCCTGCTCAATCAGACAGTTCACAGCAAAGGCGGCACCTGCTAGCAGCCAAATCCCAGCAATTCCACCAAGCAATACGGAGTAAGGAACCATTCCTGGGGTGGCCAAGAACATCCCAATCACTGCGCAGAAAACAGCCAATTGAGTTACCCGAGGTTTGGTCAATACCCAGTATTGGCGCCAGCGTGGCATGGCCACTGAGGTGTTGGGTTGTGAACTACTCATGATGACTGCCATCTTAATTGAAGGGGGGATTTCCATGAAGCCCAATAGCTCATACGAACCAAACAAAATACCAAAGCAGCTGATCCAGCTGTATGCAATAAGGCAGCGCCCAGGGGCCACTGAAAAACAACATTAGAAATCCCTGTTGTAACCTGGAGCAACAATAAACCAAGCAAGAGTTTAGCCAAACCTTTGAGCTGAGGCTGAGTAGCTCGAGCTATTTTTGATACGCTAACCGCAAAAATGGTCAAAGTAAAAAATGCCACCACAGCAAAGAGACGATGTGCCCAGTGAATAGTTTGTAAAGCTACGGGAGAAATAAAGTCGCCATGCGCATCTAGCCCTAACTTCCGCCAGAAAGTAAAGCCCTCTTGCCACTGGGTCTCCGGCCAAAACGTGCCCAAACAAGTTGGAAAATCTGGACAGGCCAAAACTGCATAGTTCGTACTCACCCAAGCACCCAAAAAGATTTGCATGCCCAAGGTAAGAAAGCCTACAAAAAGAAACTTGGCCGATAGTGGTTTGATACGTAATTGCAGAACAGTAGAAGTTTTGCCTTGCCATGATTGCTGAGCATAAGCGGTTAATGAGCCAAGTAATGTTAAAGCTAACATTAAATGCGTTGTGACAATAATGGGCTGCAACTTTAAGGTGACCGTCCAAGCACCAAATGCGCCCTGAATAAGCACTAAGAGCAATAAACCCAAACTAGCAAATACAGGGGTCATCCCCAAAGTCCTTACCTTGCTCCAAGCAATGCCCAACTGAACCAATATCAAAGCCCCCAAGGTCATGGCCAAATATCGATGAATCATTTCGATCCATGCCTTCATGACCGTCACTGGTCCTGTTGGTAAAGCAGATTGAGCCAACTGAATATCGCCAATAGCATGCCAAGGATTTGAGGTGCCATAACAACCAGGCCAATCAGGGCATCCAAGCCCTGAATCTGTGAGACGAGTAAAAGCCCCAAAAATAATGAGGTCAAATGTCATGAAAACCAACACCCAATTAAGCCTTTCAAAAAAGCCATAACCCCGTCTTGTCAAGACAAAGGTGAGAGGTAGTCCTGCAAAAATAATTGCAATCGCCCCTAACTCTAAGTACAAGATGACATTCGCCATTACAAACTTTCACCCTTGTGATTTAGACGCAATAGCTTTTCTAAATCCTTTTTAATACTAGAAAATTCTTTAGGAGAATTGGTGACTGGGAAATACATCATCTTTTCTGCACTAGGATCAATCAACTGAATTTGCTGAGCAGCGCCTTCACGATTGAGCCATAACAAAAACTCAGACTTGAGTTTTGGATCTGTAGGGAGATTTACCACCGTAAAGCCTGCCACTTCCTGATCGTATGCATGTCCCACTTCAGGATCAATCGCTTTGCCATCGGTATTGACCCAGAGAAGCTGGATTCTGCCACTCTCTCTACCCATGGCAACACGTAACTGCCGCATGAGAAATAAAGCCTCAAGACATTGCTCATCCTTGACCGTGCACTCTCCCGCCGGACGAGCTACCAATAAAGTCCACTTACCAGTCAAAGGCAAACTAAACCATGCGGGATTAGTTTCCTGAGCTGGCTGAACAAAAGTGCCATAGTTGGTTTTGCCACCCGCTGGTTTATAAACGTAATAAGCAAAATAAGAGGCAATCACAGGCGCTGCGCATGCTAATAAAAGAATCAACATTTGAATACGGCCACGACGAGTCTGTGCATTAATAGCTGAGGAGTCCACTTGAGATGCTGGAATTAATAATTCTTTATCACTCACTTTTATTTCCACCCTGTTGCCGATATTGCATGAGGCCACTTACTAGCCAAAATAGAAAACCGGATAGCGCCAATGCAAACCACTGAAAGGCATAAGCATAATGGCGATCCACTCCATTAGTGATGGGGGCCCAACTTCTGACCAAACCATCCAAGCCATCAACATTGGATTCTCGCAAAATAAAAGGGAGCTGTCGCCACTCATGTAAGTGACCCTCTTTTTCTAGATCAAAATTTTGCTCAATACGTGGCTTTGTGGTGAGACCCTCATTTTTACCCAACTCAAAAACCTTCCCAGGATTGGCCAAGGCGACACCCTCGACCAATATAGATCCTGCCGGAGTGCTGACTAAGGGTAACTCAGTGCGATTCTCATTATTGCGAGGCGCCCATCCTCGATTTATCCAAATCACCGTATCAGAACCATCTAGCTTAAGCGGCGTCATTACATAGAACCCCGACTGAGCAGCCGCGTCAGGACCATCTGCAGGCACTGGACGTGGTCGATTATCGAGCCAGATGGTTTCACCTGGTAAGTAGCGGCCCTTAGCCAGAACGCGGCGTTGAACCACTTCATCCAAAGCCCAAATGCGTTCATTAAGACTTAATGCAGCCATCTCTTGTCGCACGGCCAAACTCTGCGCCAGTGCAATTTTTTCATGTGCCCTGCTAAGCTGCCAAAACCCAGCAGCACAACCAATGGCAACAACCGCAAGGGCTGATACAGTAGCAACTAAACGTGAGCCAATCAGGCTAGAAAAAATATTCAAATGAGGATATGTCGATGAAGTGGGTTATTCCAATTGCATTGCTAATGATTGTTGCCAGCTTAGGCTCAGCTCTTTATTTCATGATGAAAGATAAGGGTGGTAGCTCAAGAATGATTCACTCTCTCATGCTTCGTATCGGCCTATCTATTGCTTTATTTCTTGGGATCCTTATTGCCCACTACTTTGGCTACATTGAGGCAACAGGAATTAGGGTTGGAGTGAATTAAAACAGAACTTATTAGACCCCGTTAAATCTATTACTAAGCCCACAAAGTAAATCGGGGCTTTACGCCCCGATTCTATTTTATTTACATCCAATAGACGGCTATGTAAAGACCTAACCAAACTACGTCAACGAAGTGCCAATACCAAGCAGCACCCTCAAATGCAAAATGATGCTCAGCGGTGAAGTCTCCACGAATGGCGCGACGCAAGACAATCGCCAACATTAGACCGCCCAAGAATACGTGGAAGCCGTGAAAACCTGTCAACATAAAAAATGTTGAGCCGTAAATACCAGAGGTTAATTTCAGGTTGAGCTCGTGATAGGCATGGTAGTACTCAAAACCTTGAAAGCACAAGAAAATAAAACCAAGGCCTACAGTGGCTGATAGGCCCATAATTGCTTGCTTCATGCGGTTATCACGAAGAGCATGATGAGCATAAGTGACTGTTACACCAGAACTTAAGAGCAATAAGGTATTGATTGTAGGAATGGGCCATGGACCCATGGTGGTGAACTTCTGAACCAAACCTGCTGGACCAGCATTAGGCCAAACTGCTGTGAAATTCGGCCAGATAAGCTTACCTTCTACAGAACCCATCCAAGGCATCGCAATATTGCGTGCATAAAACAAGGCAGCAAAAAAAGCGCCGAAGAACATAATCTCTGAAAAGATGAACCACGCCATGGACCAGCGATATGAAACGTCTACGTTCACACCATTCTTACCAGCATTGGACTCAGCGATCGTATCGCCAAACCAGTGGTAGAGCACAAACAATACCCATAAGACACCAACAGCAGCAACAGGACTCCCCCAGGGGGCTTGATTCACCCACCCTGACATGCCATAACCAAAAGCAAGCAAGCCAAGGGCCGCCATAGCGGGATGCCGAGACAGGCCTGGAACAAAATAGTGTGGGGTTGAATTGGATGACATCTTATTCTCTCTATTCAATCAAAAAATAATCAATGGGAAACGACTGCGTGAACTATCAAAAGGAGAATGCCCATAAAAATTAAGGCGCCAATTACTCCAGCAATAATAATATGTACAAAACTCAATGAAGCGACATCTTCTTGTAATCCAGACTTCTTGCGTACACCCAAAAAGGCCCACAACACAGCGATCATGGACTGCAAAAAATTACTTTTCTTTTTCATGATGCCACCTTGGATTTAGGGGCCGCAGGTACGGCGGGTTGGCCAGCGCCAACCTCGAAGAAAGTGTAGGACAAGGTGATGGTTTTTACATCCTCTGGCAATCCAGCATCAATCACAAATACCACCGGCATTTTTTTGGTTTCATGAGCTGCCAAAGTTTGCTGCTGAAAACAAAAACACTCAAGCTTAGTAAAATACTCGGTCGCACTTTTGGGCGCATAGCTTGGAATGGCTTGAGCCTGAACCGTACGGTCCAGGGTATTCGAAACTTGATAATCAATTTGAGTCATTTCGCCAGGATGTACTTCCAAAAAGTTTTTTAAAGGGCGAAATGTAAATGGGCCGCGACTATTGGAATCAAATTCAATTGTTACGACACGGGAATAATCTATTTGCGTATTGCCGACCTTATTAGCGCTATAAGCTCGCACACCGTAGTCATTCTTATTGGTAAGTACATTAATGCCGGTTGCTTCGCATAAAGCCCTATACATAGGAACTAAAGCGTAACCAAAACCAAACATCATGACCGCAGCTACTAAAAGTTTCAATAGAATCTGACGATTGAGGGACTGAAGGGCGGCCATAGATAACATTCGGGAATTAACCCAAAACGCTCCGCTTAATCACAATGCCAATAAAAAATACCAAGGCAACACTAAAAAGGCTGAGCCCTAACCTGCGATTGCGGGCAGCTAGGGCTTCCTTTTGGGTTGGTTTGATTTCTTGCATTACTGATGAAATCAATCTACTTGTGGAGGAGTTTCAAATGTATGGTGTGGCGCTGGTGAAGGCACAGTCCATTCCAAACCTTTAGCACCATCCCATGGCTTCATTGGAGCCTTCTCGCCTTCACCACGGTATGCCGGGATCACAACAAAAATCAGGAAATACACTTGAGCTAAGCCAAAACCTAATGCACCAATAGAAGCGATCATATTGAAGTCAGCAAACTGTGTTGGGTAATCGGCATAGCGACGTGGCATCCCTGCCAAGCCCAAAAAGTGCATTGGGAAGAAGGTAATGTTAAAGAAAATCATGGAAGCCCAAAAATGGATCTTGCCGCGAGTTTCATTAGCCATGTAGCCAGTCCACTTAGGACACCAGTAATAAAAACCAGCAAACATTGCAAACAATGAACCCGCAACCAAGACATAATGGAAGTGAGCAACAACGTAATAGGTATCTTGCACGCCAATATCAATAGGCGCCATAGCCAAGATCAAGCCCGTAAAACCACCCATCGTAAATACGAAAATAAATCCAACTGCCCACAACATTGGGGTTTCAAAGGTCATCGAACCTTTCCACATTGTTGCTACCCAGTTAAAAATCTTCACGCCAGTTGGTACGGCAATCAACATCGTGGCATACATAAAGAACAGCTGGCCAGTCACAGGCATGCCAGTGGCAAACATATGGTGAGCCCAAACAATGAATGACAAGATCGCAATGGAGGCTGTCGCATAAACCATCGAGCTATAGCCAAACAATGTTTTTCTAGAAAACGCTGGAATAATTTCACTGATAATTCCGAATGCTGGAAGAATCATGATGTAAACCTCTGGATGACCAAAGAACCAGAAGATATGCTGGAACATGATTGGATCACCACCGCCAACCGCGGAGAAGAAGCTGGTACCAAAGTGACGATCGGTCAACACCATGGTGATTGCTCCGGCCAGCACTGGCATAACCGCAATTAATAAGTAAGCTGTAATCAACCAAGTCCAGCAGAACATTGGCATCTTCATCAAAGTCATGCCAGGTGCACGCATATTCAAAATGGTAACGATGATGTTGATCGAACCCATAATGGAAGAGGCGCCCAAGAGATGGAGAGCGAAAATAGCCATGTCTAAACCAGGGCCCATTTGCGAAGTCAATGGAGCATAAAGTGTCCATCCGCCAGCTGGAGCACCGCCTGGAGCGAAGAATGAGCCAAACAATAAACATGCGGCAACTGGCAAAATCCAGAAACTGAAGTTATTCATACGCGCAAAAGCCATATCTGATGCGCCGATTTGCAAAGGAACCATCCAGTTAGCAAAGCCAACGAATGCCGGCATGATGGCACCAAACACCATCACCAGACCATGCATCGTAGTAAGTTGATTAAAGAACTCAGGGCGGAAGAACTGCAAACCAGGCTGGAACAACTCCAGGCGAATACCCAATGCCATCGTGCCACCAGCCAACAAGCTAATGAACGAGAAGATCAAGTACATCGTACCGATATCTTTATGGTTGGTTGCGAACAACCAACGACGCCATCCGTGTGGCGTGTGATCATCGTGTGCGTGATCGTGGGTGGTAGAGACTGTGCTCATGGATTACTCCGATTTAGTTATATCTATATGAATTTATTAATTTGCTGCACGAGCAGAAACTACGTCTGAAGTCTGAATCACTTCACCTGTTTTATTGCCCCAAGCATTACGTTCATACGTAATCACAGAAGCAATATCACCGTCAGAAATTACCCCAGCCCATTTGGGCATTGCATTTTTACCATTAAGAACAAGATGAATCTGAGCCTCTTTTGGACCAGAAACCACCTTGCTGCCATCCAGGGCTGGGAACGTACCAGCACCTTTGCCATTAGGCTGGTGACAAGCCGCGCAATTGGCCGCATATACCTTTGCACCACGCTCTTTTTGCTCGTCCAATGTATAAACCTTGGTTGGGTCATCAGCTGCCGCTGCCATCTCTTTTTTCTTCTCTTCGACCCACTTGGTGTAATCCTCCGCAGAGACCACCTTAACTACGATTGGCATAAAAGCATGCTCAGCACCGCATAACTCAGAACACTGGCCGCGATAAGTGCCTATAGCCTCAGCCTTAAACCAGGTATCGCGAACGAAGCCTGGAATAGCATCTTGCTTAACGCCAAACGCAGGAACAGCCCACGAGTGAATAACGTCATTAGCAGTAGTTATCATGCGGATCTTTTTGCCCACCGGTACAACCATCTCATTATCTACTTCCATTAAGTAGGTATTTGATTTTGGAGCCAGGTTATTAATTGCTTCGCGGGACGTGGATAAAGTTGATAAGAAGCTGATACCCTCTCCCTCACCCTTGATGTAGTCATAACCCCATTTCCACTGATAACCTGTGGTTTTAATGGTGATATCTGAATTGGTAGTGTCTTTCATTGCCACAACTGTTTTAGTTGCAGGCAAAGCCATCCCAATAACAATCAACAAAGGAATGACGGTCCAAATAATCTCTACGGTGGTGCTCTCATGGAAAGAGGCAGACTTTGCACCTAAAGATTTACGATGCTTCAATATGGAATAAAACATCACTCCAAAAACACCAATAAAAATCAGCAAGCAGATTGCAAGCATCATCCAATGCAACCAATGGATTTCTTGCATGATTTTGGTCGCTGGGGGCGTGAAATTCAGCTGATTCACTGCAGGGCCGCCCGGCATATTTTCCGTAGCATATGCAAAAGCAGTGCCAAAAGCTGCTGCTAAGTAGAGCGAAGCCCTAGTGACTTTTCCAAATAAATTCATCTTATTCTCTGTTTATTGTCCCGAACATTGTGGCAACAAAGCCCCAAAATGTTCAAAATGCGGTCTCAAGCCAATACATCTAGCGAAGATTATAGGGTTATTTAAAACCAAGAACAAACAGGGTAAACCAGACCTCAGTCAATATTGATAATGGTTTAAATGATAGTAATCACTTACACTCAAGCTGGATCACGGCCACTCTTACGTTGAATTTGATTTAGATCAATGTAGGCCACGTGATCTTGTGCTTTAGCAAGATGCTTTCCAATGGCCCAAGCATGTCCATAAACAACTTCTAGGGTCAGTCTGTCTGAAAGCTTGGGTAGGATTGAAGAAGTAGCACTATTAGAGGGCGCTTGGATTAGACCTAGGTTTTTTGCATCCGTGAGCGCAGTGGCATCAGACTCATAAGTGAGATTAATGAATTCCATATCCATCACTGGATCTGAAAAGCCCTCGCCGATAAGCGCATCCCCCAAATCGTGCATATCCCAAGGGCTAAGCAGATTTTTAAGAAAATATTCTTTAGGCCAATCAATCGACTTCAACTCTTTTCCTGTATCGGGACCCAAATAACTAAAAGTTAAAAGACCGCCCTCCCTCAACACTCGCCAGCATTCTTTTAGGAAATGCTTGGGGTCGGGTAAATCTTGCAAAAAAAGATCGCTAAAAATTAAATCTATGGAGTTATCAGGTAGATCCAGTTTTCCCGTTTTACGGTAAGAATCCAAAGAAACTGTTGAGCCAAACCTAAAAAAAGACAGGACGGCATCCAGCATGCGGGACGCTTTATAACGATAAGCCTCTACAGCAGTCATTCTGAGCTCTGGGGCGGTATGTAGGCTTGCTTTTGGAAAGCGATTTCGAAGAAAGCTCGTGTGTACACCAGGAAAATCTGGAATGATCAGAATATCTTTAGCTTGTAGCTTAACGATATCTAACTTTTGCAGCATACGATCTGCAATTTCGTACTGAAGCCATCTTATTGATTGGGTCATTCGCTCAGTATACTCAGCGCCCCATGCGACTTTTAAAGAATATTTTCGAATCTATTTGTGCAAATATTTTGCCAACTTCTTGTATAGCCTGCGGCGTTTATCAAGAGCTAGCGTTATGCAAATCCTGCGAAGAAGCCATTCAAATTGCAGGTTTATTTAATTATGAGTGCTGCAAGCAATGCGGCATCACCCTTAGCGAGATTGAAATACCTCATCAATGCTGTAATTCCTGCCAGAAAAATTCACCCTATTTTGATGCGACCCATTGTCTTGATCGGTACGAGGGTCCACTGCAAGAATGCCTTCATCAATTTAAATATCACAAAAGACTTGCCTACGGAAATGGCCTTGCTTACGCATGGAATCTCTTTATGGGAAGTGAGCTAGAAAATATTGATGCCCATTTTTTACTTCCAGTTCCACTAAGCAAACAAAAACTTTGTACAAGGGGATTTAATCAAAGCTGGGAAATCGCTAAACGTATTCACTGCGGAAAGCATATTGAGAAGCTTCCACAAATCCTACTGCGCCACCATCACTGCCAGCATCAAGCTCTGGCAAGCAAAGTAATCCGCCATCAAACTGTTCAAGACATGTTTTATCTCGAAAAAAAGCACGCCTCAATCTTTAGAGACCGAACCATCATTGTTTTTGATGATGTCATGACCAGCGGAGCCACCTTGAATGAGATCGCACGTATTCTGAAGGACAATGGAGCATCGCGTGTCATTAATTGGGTTTTATTAAGAACCCAACAGCCCCAATAAGATTGAGTACTGCATGTTTAATATTGTTTTATTCGAACCGGAAATTCCCCCTAATACAGGCAACATCATTCGCCTATGTGCCAACACGGGCGCAAAACTCCATTTGATTGAGCCCTTAGGGTTCCCCATGGAGGACGCCAAATTGCGTAGAGCAGGTTTGGATTATCACGAGTTTGCGAGGGTCAAGACACATGCAAGTTGGGGAAAATTTTTAGAAGATGAAAAGCCATCTTCTGATCGTATTTTTGCCTTAACCACCAAGGGCTCGGGCAAGTTTCATGAAGGTAAATATTTGCCAAATGATTATTTTGTTTTTGGTTCAGAAACAAAGGGAATAACGGATGAGGTGAGGGCCTCAATCCCAAAAAATAATCAAATGCGCTTAGCAATGCAAGATAGTAGTCGGAGTTTGAATCTCTCCAATACCGTGGCAATTGTTGTTTATGAGGCCTGGCGTCAAAACGACTTGACCGGAGGAAATTAAGTCTGAGCTTCAATCTTGGGGTCGCGCCCCATCAGTCTTTTCACAGCTTCTTCAGGCGTCAGATTTCCAGATAAGACATCACCCATCATGGCGGTAATTGGCATCTCCACACCTAAGCGCACAGCCAAGCTTCCAACGGCTGAGGCGCACAGTACCCCTTCAGCAACATGACCTAAGCTACCCAGAATTTCTTGTAGAGGCTTGCCTGCAGCTAATAAAAGCCCAACCCTACGATTACGAGAAAGATCTCCTGTAGCGGTAAGGATTAAATCACCCACCCCCGTTAAACCCATACAGGTTTCTGGCTTGCCGCCAGCCGCCTTAACCAGGCGCATCATTTCCGCCAAACCGCGCGTTAAAACTGCTGCACGTGCGTTCAACCCCAAATGAAGGCCGTCACCAATACCCGCAGCAATAGCCAAGACATTTTTAATGGCACCGCCCAACTCAACGCCAATCAGATCATCGCTGGCATAAATACGCATATTTCCATGGTGAAAAGCAGCTTGAACAATGTCGCAAAGGCGACTGGATTTACTGGCAATCGTTAAAGCGCAGGGCATTCCCTTGCCAACTTCATTTGCAAAGCTGGGTCCTGAAAGTGCGCCATAAGCATGTTGCAAGCCGTGACTATGCAATTGCATTTCACGCTCTACAACTTGGTGCGGCAATAGAGAAGTTTTTGGCTCAAGACCCTTGCATAACCAAACAATATTCAACGAGTGTTTGGCAACT
>CAIYZI010000051.1 GCA_903930665.1 uncultured beta proteobacterium | reverse complement strand
GCAACTTTTTTAGCAGCAGGCTTCTTTGCAGCAACTTTCTTCTTGGCGATTGCAATAGTAATGCTCCTTCACGTGAGGATTAATACAAACTTCCGATTAAGAAAACCCGACCATGCAATTCCGCCTTATCTTGCGAGCTATTGGAAGTGACGAGCGAGCCATTCATCGGCGCGCGGCTTGATGCTAAGTGCTGCACGCTAATGAATCCTGGAAAAAAAGCCACGACCCTAAAGGGTAGCGGCTTCTTAAATTTGCTAGAAAAAATAGAGGGAGTAGTCCAAAGACCCTTAAAAAAGGGTTTTCGGATTTGAGTCTGGGTTTGCTGACTTTTAAAACTATCCAACCGTCTAATCTCCTATTTAGCCGGCCGTACGCTTTTGTTATCCAACTATTCCCAACTTAGCGCACCACCAGTTTGATACTCAATAACGCGTGTCTCAAAAAAGTTACGTTCTTTTTTCAGATCAATCATTTCTGACATCCATGGGAATGGATTCTCTTCATTTGGGAACATTGCGTCAAGTCCTATTTGCAAACACCTACGATTACAGATGTATCTTAGGTAACCTTTGAACATCGGCGCATTCAATCCGAGCACTCCGCGAGGCATCGTATCCTCTGCATAACGGTACTCCAATTCAACTGCTTTTTCGAAGATCGATTTAATCTCATCTTTGAACGCAGAAGTCCATAGCTGCGGGTTCTCCAGCTTAATTTGATTAATTAAATCGATACCAAAATTGCAGTGCATTGACTCATCGCGAAGGATGTATTGATACTGCTCAGCAGCACCCGTCATTTTGTTTTGACGACCCATTGCAAGTATTTGCGTAAAACCAACATAAAAGAACAAACCTTCCATTACGCAAGCAAAAACAATTATTGAGCGCAGTAATTTTTGATCGTTTTCTAAAGTGCCAGTTTTAAATGTTGGGTCTGTTAAGACATCAATAAACGGAATTAAGAACTCATCTTTGGCGCGAATTGACTCAACCTCATGGTACGCATTAAAGATTTCACTTTGATCCAAACCTAAGGATTCGACAATATATTGGTAGGCATGCGTATGAATTGCCTCTTCAAACGCTTGGCGCAATAAATATTGACGACATTCAGGAGCGGTAATGTGGCGATAAGTACCCAAAACAATATTATTTGCCGCCAATGAATCGGCAGTAGTGAAGAAACCTAAGTTTCGTTTAATAATGCGTCGCTCATCTTCGGTTAAACCATTAGGATCTTTCCAAAGCGCGATATCGCGATTCATATTGATCTCTTGTGGCATCCAATGGTTGGCACAACCAGCCAAATACTTCTCCCAAGCCCACTTATATTTAAATGGAACTAACTGATTTACATCAGTCTTGGCATTAATAACGCGTTTATCAGCAGCATTCACACGATGCGCTGCACCGCCAGCCAATGATGCAGCTTGCAATGGTGCAGGTGCAGCAACTTGGGGTGCCAAAGCAACTTGGTCTGGCTCTGGGCGTTGCCGCTCCGCGACTACTGGTTGCGGAGTAAGGCCAGCTTTCGCTAGCGCCGGTGCAACTTCCTCTTCCCAATTCAACATAACTTTCTCCTAAATTCTTTTATTTCAGATCAACAAGCAAATTGCTTATTGACAAGATTCACACTCTTCAAAGCCAGCATCGCCTGGGCGCATTGTGCAAACCGGACCATCCGCCTCCTGTGCGGCAAGCGCTGCTGCATCAGTACCATTGACACCGCCACCACTTGATACAGCATTGAGCTGACCACTAGCAACAGTAGATTTCTCAACATGGGTAGCCGCCATCGTGCGGAGATAGTAGGTGGTTTTCAGACCACGCAACCAAGCCAACTTATAAGTGTCGTCTAATTTCTTGCCAGATGCACCAGCCATGTAGATATTCAAGGATTGAGCTTGATCGATCCACTTTTGACGACGGGATGCCGCCTCAACTAACCAACTTGGCTCAACTTCAAAGGCGGTGGCATACAAATCGCGCAAATCCTGTGGAACGCGATCGATCTTTGACAAAGTACCATCAAAGTACTTCAAATCAGCAATCATTACCTCATCCCACAGTCCACGTTCTTTCAAATCACGGACCAAGTACTCATTTACAACTGTAAATTCACCAGATAAGTTGGATTTAACAAATAAATTTTGGAATGTAGGCTCAATACAAGCCGATACGCCAATAATATTAGAAATAGTTGCTGTAGGCGCAATCGCCACGCAATTAGAGTTACGCATACCGTACTGCTTAATACGCTCGCGCAAGCTAGTCCAGTCTAAAGTCGAAGAGCTATCAACCTCTAAATAGCCGCCACGCTCTTCAGCCAACAAGCGCACTGAATCTTGTGGAAGAATGCCGCGATCCCAAAGTGAGCCCTTATATGTACTGTAAACGCCACGCTCTTCAGCTAAGTCATTGGAGGCTTGATAAGCATAATAACAAATGGCCTCCATAGAAGAATCAGCAAATTTCACGGCTTCATCGCTAGCATATGGAATGCGTTGCATATGCAAACAATCCTGGAAACCCATAATGCCCATTCCGACTGGACGATGCTTCAAATTGGAATTACGCGCTTTAGCAACAGCATAGTAATTAATATCGATCACGTTATCCAACATGCGCATAGCAGTGCGGATCGTTTTTTGCAGCTTCTCATGATCCAAAACCAACTTGCCACTTGCATCAGTTTTCATATGGGCGGTCAAATTTACAGAGCCCAAGTTACAAACTGCAATTTCGCTCTCATTGGTATTGAGCGTGATCTCGGTACATAAGTTCGAGGAGTGAACTACGCCAATATGCTGCTGTGGGCTGCGAATATTGCAAGGATCCTTGAAAGTAATCCATGGATGGCCTGTTTCAAACAACATACCAAGCATCTTGCGCCACAACTGCTGTGCTGGAATTCTGCGGAATGGCTTTAACTCACCTCGGTCAGCTTTTTGCTCATAAGCAATATAAGCTGTCTCAAAGGCTTTACCGTACTTATCATGCAAATCAGGCGTATTTGATGGAGAAAATAGAGTCCAATCGCCATTCTCCATGACACGCTTCATAAATAAATCAGGAATCCAATTAGAAGTGTTCATGTCATGTGTACGACGGCGATCATCACCAGTGTTCTTACGCAACTCCAAGAACTCTTCGATATCCAAATGCCATGTTTCTAGGTAAGCACAAACTGCACCTTTACGCTTACCCCCTTGATTCACTGCAACAGCGGTGTCATTCACTACTTTTAAGAATGGCACAACCCCCTGCGACTTACCGTTAGTACCCTTAATATGACTTCCCAGAGCACGTACATTAGTCCAGTCATTACCCAAACCACCCGCAAACTTCGAAAGTAAGGCGTTTTCTTTCAAAGCTTCATAAATACCATCTAAATCATCCTCAACCGTGGTTAAGTAGCAGCTTG
>CAIYZI010000050.1 GCA_903930665.1 uncultured beta proteobacterium | reverse complement strand
TGCAAAGAATCTCAAGTCCTGATTGATATCGCTTCTGGTAACTAAGAGATACTAAACCACCTTAGGGTGGTTTTTCTTTGGGCTGATGGCGGGCTCTCTCAAATTTCAATATTGCGATGTCGGTTTACTCAAAGCACCCATTTGAAGCTGACGATTCACCAGCGTCTGCCATCTCCACCCTTAAGACCCCATGGGTTTCCGATTGAACCTGCACGGTGATCAATGCATTTCATTGGACCATAAGATAAGGAATCATAGTGCCGCGATGCCTTTGAATAGCTGGTGGGTAGGGCGAGAATGACTGCGCTAAAAATTCGTTTTTGAATTCGCCACAAGCGGTATTTGGGTGGTAATTTAGCGCTTTTTAATAAGTTCAGTCTATCTTGCCATTAATTGTATTTACGATTGTGATATCACTTTGGATTGACAGGTCTATTGCCGCTTGCCCAGCAATTTTTTCTAATTTTGTTAAATTTTTATCCATTTTATTCTGATGCTGTGATGGATTCTTGTCTACCCGGGGCTATCAGAATTTCTTTCAAGCGGTGGTTTTCACTCGGGGATCTGTTATAAATTGATTAAATATCGATGGAGCTAATATGACCCAATCTTCCCGACGTAATTTTATTAAAACCTCCGCTATTGGTGTTGCCGCCGCCGCAGCAGCCAGCACGCAGGCTTTTGCCCAAAGTCTGAATTTGTCTCAGAAAACAATTGCTGAGGTTGAGGGTTTGCTGGCACAAGAATATGTGGACACCACCGCCAATTGGCATGATGGCTTAGTGCATCCGGCACCCTATAAAAATCCCTTTGCTCAAGGTAAGGATCGTGGCTTAGTTCTCGGTGGGGGTGGTACACCATTAATTGCTTGGTACGTTGGCTACTTTAATGCCCTTAAAAAGGGTGGTGTAGATTTAAGCAATGCCGATGCGGTAGTTGGCACATCCGCTGGTGCCTTATTTGGCGCAATGCTCACCGCTGGGCATCTTTGGCGCCTTACTGACGAGATGGATATTTTTGCTGATTTCCCCAAACTTCTATCTGAGATCATGCCGGCAGTTCAATTCAATGCTTCTCAGTTAAGAGCGCAACATGCTGAGTTATCTGCCCGGGATGGCTCGCTAGCATCTATTCAGCGAATTGGTAAAGCGGCGATGGCATCATCCAATCCAGATGGGGTAGAAAAATACTACAAAGTAACTGAAAAAATACTAACTGCTAGCACCTGGCCATCTGCTGGTACGTTCATTACAACCAATGATTGCTATACGGGGCAGCGCCTCGTTATATCCAAAGAAAATAATGTTCCAATAAACATTGCTTGTGCTGCAAGTGCTTCTGCCCCAGGACAAATGGGACCTACTTTTGTAAAAGACCACCTCTGTATGGATGGCGGTATCTCTTCAAGCAGTACCCATTGCGATGTGATTTCTGGCGTAAAGCGAGCACTGGTGATTTCTTTGGGGGATGGCACAATCAACGATCAAAAGCGAGGGTTACGTTTATCTTCTTTGCCAAATACACTTAATCAAGAAATAAAAGATTTAGAGGTTGGCGGCACTAAAACAAAACTGATTGTTGTAGGTCTTCCGCCTGGGATTAGTAAAGTAGAAAATCTCGTTGATCCTAAATGGATTGCACCATATCTGAAATATGGAAATGACAGGGGTATTGCTGATATTGCAATGATGAAGTCATTTTGGTCATAGACTGCGCAAACTAAGCAGCAATATTCTGAGACTTACTAAGCCACCTTCGGGTGGTTTTCTTTGGTAGGGTAACCCAACAAATAAACACAAGCTTCCCGAAACTTGACGCCTGGAACGATCTTGCGGCCACCCAGCACCTAACAGAACCACTCCAAAAACCCACTTGACCCACGTTCTTCTAAATACTTACTCGCACTTATTCCAACTCAAAAATAGGCAATCCTCTAGATTTCTTCGGGGGGATTAAGTATTGCTGATGCATAAAAAAAGTTAGCTATGCTAAACCATTCTTTTGAGCTTACGACAAGCTACTCTGGTCGGGGTAGGCTGATGATACGATAGCATTACTGAATTACTAAATCAAAGGACCGGATGATGAAAATGATTAATGCCACGTAGATTGCCTTAACAAAGAACTGGCCTCACAAATTTTAACACCCCCATAAGTGGAATCTCTGCTATTTTGATAGGCCTCATAGGCCAGAAAGTAGAGAGAGCAAATGGCAAGAAGACCCCGACGTACCCACTCA
>CAIYZI010000049.1 GCA_903930665.1 uncultured beta proteobacterium | reverse complement strand
GCCATGTGACAGAAGTATTACAAGCTGCTCAAGAAATAGATTAATTTTTTTATAAATTTAATCTTGGGTGCTTGCAAAGCCTAAATTTTGGGGTAAAGTTAGGACATATGCACCGTAAACGACGGGAAAATCAAACGATCCTTTTAGATCAAGAGCCTGAATATTTAATGACAGGTTTGTTGATCGCCCCCGCAGTTTTACAGAGAGTTTTGCCACACGTTTCACTATAAACCGTCAAAGCAAGCTGCTTGACGGTTTTTTCTTTTAGGAGAGTCGCATGCCGTTGCCCCCCATTCCAACTCAAATCGCTGATCATGTGAAATTGAGCCGCAAAGACACTCCTGATTTAAAGAAGCGTCCCACTCAAGCAAAGCCAGTGGTGATGGAAACTCATGCGCACGAATGGAGTAACGACGCTGAGGAAGACTTGTCTGCTGCTGAGGTAGCCCTAGAGAAAATCAAAGGTGATCGGCCTGCTGCACGCACAGGAAAAAATGAAATGAAAGCTTCAGTAATTCCTGATAAACCGAAACGCATTATTCGCACGGGTCCACCAAGTCTATTTGTTCTAGATACCAATGTATTGATGCATGATCCTAGCTCGCTCTTCCGTTTTTCAGAGCATGACCTATTTCTGCCTATGACCACTCTTGAAGAGTTGGATAATCATAAAAAAGGGATGACGGAAGTTGCTCGTAATGCGCGTACCGTCAGCCGATCTTTAGATCACCTCGTCGCGGGTACAAGCGGCACTCTTGATGAAGGCATTCCTCTAAATAAACTTGGCAACCAAGACGTTTCTGGCCGCCTATTCTTTCAGACCAAATTGACCACACAGGCCCTACCAGAGGGGTTGCCTGAAGGTAAAGGTGACAACCTCATTCTGGCAGTGGTTAGTGAATTACAAAAAACTCGCAAAGGTCAAGAAGTCGTATTGGTATCCAAAGATATCAATATGCGAATTAAGGCACGTGCTTTAGGCTTGCCTGCAGAAGATTACTTCAACGATCAAGTTTTAGAAGATCGCGACTTAATGTATTCAGGGGTACTGAGTCTGCCAGCAGATTTTTGGCCTAAACATGGCAAATCCATGGAAAGCTGGGCCGACCCAAAAACAGGCACCATGTTTTACCGAGTTACCGGCCCGAGCGTCATCAGCATGATGGTGAATCAATTTGTTTACCAAGAAAATCCTGATGGCTCAACCCCCTTCTACGCCCAAGTAAAAGAGATTAACAGCAAAACAGCACTCTTACAAACGCTGAGAGACTTCTCACATCAAAAAAATAATGTGTGGGGTGTAACAGCCAGAAATCGTGAGCAGAACTTTGCCATGAACTTGCTGATGAACCCTGATGTGGATTTCATTACATTGCTTGGTCAAGCCGGAACCGGAAAAACCCTGTTGGCACTGGCAGCAGGTTTAGAGCAAGTATTAGATAGTAAACGCTATAACGAAATCATCATTACCCGTGCAACTGTTCCAGTAGGTGAAGATATTGGTTTCTTACCAGGCACTGAGGAAGAAAAAATGCAGCCCTGGATGGGAGCATTTGATGACAACCTAGAAGTTCTCCAACGCAACGAAGACGGTGCTGGAGAATGGGGTCGTGCAGCAACTCAAGAACTTATTCGCTCACGTATTAAAGTAAAGAGCATGAACTTTATGCGCGGAAGAACCTTCGTCAGTAAATTTGTCATCATTGACGAAGCTCAAAACTTAACTCCTAAGCAAATGAAAACTCTAGTTACCCGCGCGGGCCCAGGAACAAAAATTATTTGCTTGGGCAACATTGCCCAGATCGATACCCCTTACTTAACAGAGGGCTCATCTGGGCTTACTTACGTTGTGGATCGCTTCAAGGGCTGGCGTCATGGTGGTCATGTGACGCTAGCGCGCGGAGAGCGTTCTCGCCTTGCGGATCATGCAGCTGACGCGCTTTAAGCAAACCCTCTCATGCCGCACCTTAATAGGGTGTGGCATTTTTATTTACTGCCTCTTCATATTATCGGGATGCAGTAGTTTTGGTACACGCTCTAATACTTCAAAAGTTGCTCAATTTAAACAAGATACAAGTGTAGGCACCGAAGATATCTCTATTGCGGCCGTGGGTTTAGTCGGCGTGCCCTATCGCTACGGCGGAAATAATCCAAAAGCAGGTTTCGATTGCAGCGGTCTCATTGGATACGTGTATTACAAGGCAGCAAACATCAAACTACCACGCACGATTGATGCTATGAGCAACAAAGGGAAGAGCATTGAGAGTCAACCGCCTGCCCCAGGCGATTTAGTCTTTTTCAATACTACTGGCGATAAATATTCTCATGCCGGTATTTATGTCGGTCAAGGCAGATTTGTCCATGCGCCCAGTACCGGTGGTACCGTCAGATTAGATCAAATTGAAACGCCTTACTGGGCCTCTAGATTTACTGAGGCTAGAAGACTGGCAGCCCAGTAAATCCGCATAAGCGCTTATTGGACTCAAATATATAAGCTAACAAGCAAGAATAGTTCATGAATATCTCTCAGGCTAATATCCTATATGGAATTAACCATAAATAATAAGATTTATAAGTTTTAGAATTTAATACATTTAGAATTGACCAATGAAGAATATTGATATTGATCATCTACAAGATGTTCTAGTTACCGTAGCCACGGATATTGGTCTGAAGATTTTGGCTGCAATAGCCCTCTGGCTAGTTGGTCGATGGCTTATTGGTATTACTTTACGGCTCATTCGGATCGGTTTAGAGCGCCAAAAACTTGATTCAACAATTCTTCGCTATGCACACTCGGTTGCCTCTGTAACCTTAAATATCCTCCTAGTCATTGGCATTCTGGGTAACTTTGGCATTCAAACTACTAGCTTTGCCGCATTAATTGCCACAGCCGGTGTGGCTATAGGTGCCGCCTGGGCAGGATTGCTATCAAATTTTGCTGCGGGTATTTTTATTATTGTGCTGCGTCCTTTTAAGGTTGGCGACACGATAACGGCCGGAGGAATTACGGGATCCGTAAAAGAAATTGGGCTATTTTCATCAACACTATTTACCTCAGACAACATAGCTACCATGATTGGGAATACCAAAATTTTGGGTGACACAATCCAGAATTACAGCAATACACCCTATCGACGCGTAGATCTCAAGTGTCAATTATCTGGCTCTACAAATCAAATTGCCGCCATGGACCTTTTGCGTGAAAAGGTTGCCGAAATTCCAAACGTATTAAAAGAGCCATCGGTTGAAGTCAATATTCTAGAATTCAACTTAGTAGGCCCAGTATTAGCAGTACGTCCTTATTGCAAAAATGAATACTACTGGCAAGTGTACTTTGCGGCTAATCTCGTGATGAGCGAATCATTATCTGCTGCGGGTTTCCCAGCACCAGTAGCCCCTCAGAATATGATCCTTAAATAAAATCCGATTCAGGGTTAGCCATTTTTACCTGTAGCAAGAAGCTGTAAAAGTAGTTTATCCAATCACCTAGGAGAAGTCAGCATGAAGAAGATGATCATCGCTTTAAGCATTGCACTCAGTTTTGCACTTCCTACTTACGCTTTTGCAGATCAAGCAGCATGCGAAGCTAAGGCAGTTAGCAAAGAAGGTAAGCCGCTTTATGGCGCTGCAAAAGAGGCCTCCATTAAAAAATGTATGGGCGGAGCTCCTGCAGATGCGGGTTGTGAAGCTAAGGCCATTAGCAAAGATGGCAAACCTCTTTATGGGGCTGCAAAAGCAGCGTCCATCAAGAAATGTGAGAGTGGGAAATAATTAACCCTATCAGATCAATTAAAAGCCTCGCATTGCGAGGCTTTTGCTTAATGGATACGGCGCCGGATGAGAAAATTTAATTAAAAAGGCTCATACCCACCAGAAGAATAACCAACCGATCCCATCGCCAAGTTATCAAACTTGGTATAAGGACCTTGCCAGCTAAGACGCACGGTACCAATAGGACCGTTACGCTGTTTGCCAATAATAATTTCTGCCATACCTTTATCCGTGGTGGTATCAGGGTGGTAAACCTCATCACGATAAATAAACATAATTAAGTCGGCATCCTGCTCGATCGCGCCCGACTCACGCAAGTCAGACATGATGGGGCGTTTATTAGGGCGCTGCTCAAGACCACGATTTAACTGTGACAAAGCCACTACCGGACACTGCAATTCTTTTGCAAGCGACTTTAATGAACGAGAAATCTCAGAAATTTCAGTAGCTCTATTCTCGGAGCCTGACCCACTCATTAACTGCAAGTAATCGATCACAACAAGACCAAGCGTGCCGCCAAAGTTTCTGGCAATACGGCGTGCTCTCGCACGCAATTCCAAACTGGACAAAGCACCAGTTTCATCAATCAAGATTTGGGTATTACTTAAGCGGGCGATCGCATCGGTGACACGTGGCCACTCGTCATCCTGTAATTTTCCAGTGCGCATACGGCCTTGATCTACGCGACCTACAGAACCCAATAAACGAGCTGCCAATTGCTCGCCGGACATCTCCATTGAGAAAACAACTACCGGTAACCCTTCGGCAAGAGCTACGTTCTCAGCAATGTTCAGCGCGAATGCTGTGTTGTGAGTAACAACATAGTCATTCGTTATATAGGTTCTTTGAGGATGACTCACTGAAATACATTGTGCCTCAGTCATTCTGGAGGGCTCAATACTAGTAAATGTAAGTCTGCGCTGGCGATCCCAAGTAGCCCTTAATCTTTCCTTCTTTTCAGGAATAGTAAAAGCCTGGAAGCCTGGACCAAAGCTCATGTTTAATACATAAGATAAACGACCCTGCTTCTTTTCCCCTTGATAGGTATAGCTCGACCGCTTGTGCGCTATTGAGCAAAAGCCGCCCAATGATCTAGCCAAAGATGCAACATCTTCCGACAATTGCTTGCTAGCAGTACAAAAGCGAATAGAGCCCCACTTCTCAATCCAGCCATCGGTATCCATCAGACCCTGGAACAATGCGAGACGAGAAGCCTTATTCGCTTCAAGATATGTAGCGGGAATGTATTTATCAAAGCTTCTGCAGCCTAGTACGCCTAAGTCTTGTAATGCGGATCTAAAATAATTATTTGGAACTGAGTGGCGTTGCCCATTGGCAGAGATTCTCGCCCTAGAAACCAATCTCCAGTCGTATGCATTGGCGTGAACCAACTCCATTTCATAGCCAGCAAGCGCATTCATACGCTCCACTAGGTCGGGAGACTTAGTGGAGAACATGACGCTACTATGAGATAGAGCCAAAGTTCCGTCACCCAATAATGCACCCAGAACCCATGGGTTAATAGGCAATGCATTCGAGTGGCCAAAATCTCCGGAGACAGGATCAATCCACAATCTATTCTTATACCGAACACACTGCAACATTTCCATTAAGCGAGCAGTATGAATGACGCGTGGCTCAGACCAATCGCGATACATTACGCGCCATAGGTGCTCATCACAGCACTCGGCTTCACGACCGTCAGAAAAGGTGACTTTATATATCTGCTTAATACCTTGAGGGTATATGCCAGCGACCATGGAGTACTGACCATCCACCGAAGCAAGACGATCACCAAAGCGTAAGTCACCCATTAACTTCCAACCATCGACCGTTTTCACTTTTGCATCCAAAGGCTGTGCTTTACCCATTGAAGGGCGTCCAGCAACGATAACCAGGTCGCCTTTTTGCAAACCGCTAGTCTGTTTATCTAAATCAATAAAGCCCGTTGCAATGCCAGTGATATCACTACCGCCCTGACGGTTGTAGAGCTCATCAATACGCGCAACAACAGTTCTTAAGAGGGGTTCGATCTCAAGGTAATCGGCTTTGCGACTACCCTCTTCACCAATTTGCAAAATGCGTGATTCAGCTTCATCTAAAAGTGTTCTGACAGAACGACCCTCAGGAACAAATGCTGAATTAACAATATTGTCTGAAACTTCAATTAAGCGACGCAGAATACTGCGATCACGAACAATATCAGCATAGCCTTTAATGTTCGCAGCACTAGGTGTGCTTTGTGCTAATGAGTTGAGGTAGTCAATACCA
Organism: uncultured beta proteobacterium; assembly: GCA_903930665.1. Taxonomy (GTDB): domain Bacteria; phylum Pseudomonadota; class Gammaproteobacteria; order Burkholderiales; family Burkholderiaceae; genus Polynucleobacter. The sequence goes on along the minus strand of CAIYZI010000049.1, from coordinate 1,233 downwards.
ACTAAATCACCGCCTTGTTCAGATTTAACCGCTTCATGAACGGTAATGACGTCTGCAGGATAGTTGTCGCCAACTAAACGCTGAATGACCTTGTAGATCAAAGCATGTTCAGGACGATAGAAATCTTTATCAGTTAACATTCCACCTAGACGATCCCAGGCGGCGTTATCAATCAATAGACCGCCGAGCAAAGATTGCTCGGCTTCTACAGAATGCGGCGGAACTTTTAAAGCCTGCACGACTGCATCCCCAGATCCCGTCATGCCAGGATTCAGCGTAACGGAACGTGAACGGGATTCAGCCATGAGGCTAGTTTACAGATTTAAAATTAAGCTTGCTCGCCTACTACACGGACAGTGATATCAGCCACTACATCAGTATGAACAGCAACTGCTACAGGGTGATCACCAACCATTTTCAATGGGCCAGTAGGTAAACGAACAGAAGATTTTTCAATGACAAAACCTTTTGCTTTCAAAGCATCAGCGATGTCATGATTAGTTACAGAACCAAACAAACGACCGTCAACACCAGCTTTTTGACCGATCTCGAGAACCAGGTCTTTAAGCTTAGCGCCAACCGCTTCAGCAGCGGCTAATTTCTCAGCAGCAAGCTTTTCCAACTCAGCACGACGAAGTGCAAAGTCAGCGATTGCTGTTTGAGTCGCACGACGAGCTTTGCGTTGTGGGATTAAGAAATTGCGGGCGTAACCGTCTTTAACACGAACTACATCACCAAGGTTGCCCAGGTTTGTTACTTTTTCTAAAAGAATGATTTGCATTGAGGGCTCCCAATTATTTCTTGTGTTGGTCAGAGAATGGCAACAAGGCCAGGAAACGAGCACGCTTGATAGCGGTGTCTAACTGACGTTGATACTTAGCTTTTGTGCCTGTCAAACGAGCAGGAGTGATCTTAGCGTTTTCGCCAATGAAGTCCTTCAATGTATCGACATCTTTGTAGTCGATCTGTTCAACACCAGCAACGGTGAAACGGCAATAACGCTTACGCTTGAACAATGGGTTCTGAGCTGGTTTCTTTTTGAAATCGGGTTTCTTTCCAAACGCCATGATGATTTCCTCTTTAATTTTTCAATTGAATATGGGTGATATGGAAAACAAGTCTTTGATTACGCAGGGTCTTGGGTGCCATGAATCCTTCAAACACTGCCTCGGCTCCTAAGTCCATTTGCTCAAGATCCTTTTGTATCGGACCAATTGCTATGGCTTCAACACT
>CAIYZI010000048.1 GCA_903930665.1 uncultured beta proteobacterium | reverse complement strand
ATTCTGAAGAAAGTAAAACTAAGGGTAAATTTAAACTCTATCAACATCAGCTAGAAATGCTAATGCGTGGTGTTGGCGTGGGCACCCCAGGGATTGTTACCTCGGGGACTGGGTACGGAAAAACAGAATCTTTTTTATTACCAGTATTTGCCGCCATTGCTGAGGAGGCAACCACATGGGCACCAAGTTCGCAACTAAAAGACTGGAAGCCTTGGTGGAATTTGGATGGGGTAGATCCAACATTCAAAAGAGATGAGCCATTCGAATCGACAAAGCGTCCAAAAGCAGTTCGAGCTTTGATCCTATATCCAATGAACGCATTAGTTGAGGATCAAATGGTGCGCTTGCGAAAGGCGCTTGATTCTGAGGCGGCTCATGATGCTATGGATCAATATTTTCATGGCAATAGAATTTTCTTTGGCCGTTATACGGGGGGTACTCAGGTTAGCGGGTGGTTGAATCATCCTAGAATCAATGATGCTAAAGAGCAAAGACGTCGAAAAGATAAGATCGGCGAGCTTCGCGAATTTATGAAGATGTTAGAGGCGACTCAGGCGGAGGCAATCAAAAAATCTATTGAATTGAATGATTCCGAAAGCTCCCTGCAATTCAATTTTTCAGGCGCAACTGGAAATGAAATGGTCAGCCGTTGGGAGATGCAAAAAAATCCTCCGGATATTCTCATTACCAACACCAGTATGTTGGCGACAATGCTTGTACGTGAAATTGATTCGCCCATCTTCAAGATGACCAAGGAGTGGATCGAGTCCGACCCAAATTCATACTTTTATCTAGTGCTTGATGAGCTTCATCTCCAAAGAGGTTCGGCCGGGACTGAAATTTCCTATCTCCTGAAGATTCTGCTAACTGAATTAGGTTTAACTAAGCCTGAAAATGGGCATAAGTTAAGAATCCTTGCTTCTAGTGCTTCGTTACCAATAACCGGTCCCGATAGAGATCAAAGCTTGGACTATTTATGGGATCTTTTTGGAACCTCTGGCCTACCGGTTGGGGCTACGAAGGATTCATGGGGCGATGCAATTGTTGAGGGTGGCTCACCTGAAGTTCCAAAAACTGCTTTTAAAGGTGACTTGGCGACATTAACCAATCATCTTCAAGGTGCAAAAAAGTTTCTAGAGGATGCACCAGCTGAAAAACTTGATGATAATTTTTGGGTTTCGCTTGCTAGCTATTTTGGTCTTAGCATCGAACACCTATCAATTGATCAAATTGCAGAGTTATGCGTATCAAAGGCTGGATTGCTTCTTCAATCAGGCTGTGTAGATGATAAAAAAGGCGTTGTAAGAGCTACAACACTTAGGCATATTAGCCAAAGAATATTTGAACCGGGCTCCGATAATGTTTTACTTGTAGAGCTACTTGTTTGGTTGAGATCTTGTTCTGATTACTGGCCAAATTGGTTTGGCAAGACTGTTGATTCAGCTGTAACGCTGCCAAGATTTAGAACGCACACCTTTTTAAGGGCAATCGAAGGTTTATTTGCGGCTCCACTACCGGCTCCTAATGATCTCAATCCAGAAGAGAGGTCAAATCTTCTATTTGGCGATTTATCCGTGGACTCCGGCCAGAGATATGGAAAGGAGATGTTTAACGGTAGGCTTACTAGAAAAGTAGAGCTTCTATACTGTGAATGCTGCGGAATATTGTTCTTCGGCGGAAAACGTTCGATTGGCGCTACGGACAGAATTGAAATTTTACCTAATGATCCTGATACTGATGCCATGCCTGAGCGGGCAAAAGTATTAATGGTAGAACAGAGGAGTATTGAGGACTATGCCTTATTTATGCCTACAATTTCCAGGTTCTGGCCCTCTGGAGATGAAGAGATACAGGAAGACGATGCAATTGGTAATT
>CAIYZI010000047.1 GCA_903930665.1 uncultured beta proteobacterium | reverse complement strand
GTGCTTTATTTGCTGATCGCGTGCAATTTGTGATGACCTCAAATTACCGTCCTGATCAACTTTATCCAAATGGTTTACATCGCGATCGTCTGATGCCTGCTATCAGATTGCTAGAAGAAAAGTTAGATGTGATGAATGTGGACGCCGGTAATGATTACCGTCGCGTCCAAATGGCGCAGGTTGAGGCTTACCTCACACCCTCTGATGAAGACACCCATCATCGCCTAGAAGAAATGTTCCAAGATTTGATTGGGAATCAACAAGAAGTTGTTGATCCAGTATTGCGTATTGAATCACGTGAATTAAAGCCTCTGCATATGTGTGATGGGGTAGTGTGGTTTGACTTTAGAACCCTGTGTTGTGGTCCGCGCTCTCAAAATGATTATTTAGAAATCGCTAACCAGTTTCATACAGTGATTTTGTCTGGTGTGCCTTATATGCCACCTCGCATGACCAATGAAGCACGCCGTTTTATCTGGTTAATCGACGTTTTATATGACCATAAGATCAAATTAATCATTTCTGCAGATGTTCCAGCCCCGGATTTGTATACCGAGGGCCAGATTACGAGCGAATTCTCCAGAACCGTGTCCCGTTTGATTGAAATGCAGTCTCGGGACTATTTGGATGCGCCGCGTCGGGTAATTGACACCAGCTTGACCTAAAATAGGGTCATGTCCAGTATTTCCACTCTAAATGCCGATTTGCATTGCCACTCAGTAGTTTCTGACGGAACTTTGACGCCTGAAGAGCTCGCTGAGCGCGCTTATGCGAATGGCGTACGTTTATGGGCTCTGACTGATCATGATGAATTGGGTGGTCAAGCCCGTGCCAAGGTGGCAGCGAAAGCCTTGGGAATGGACTATCTCTCGGGAGTTGAGATCTCCGTAACCTGGATGGGGCAAACGATTCATATTGTTGGTTTGGGAATTGACGCTGAGCATGCGGTTATTTTGGAAGGCCTGCGCCATACCCGCGAAGGTCGTAGTAATCGCGCTCAAATGATGGCCGATCAATTGCTGAAGGTGGGTATCCCGGGTGCCTATGAAGGTGCCTTGCATTTTGCTGGCAATCATCAATTAATCTCCAGAACACACTTTGCACGTTTTTTAGTAGAGCAGGGTGTTTGCCGAGATACGGAACACGTGTTCAAGAATTACTTAATCGAAGGTAAGCCTGGCTATGTGCCGCATCAGTGGGCAAAATTAGACGATGCTGTTGCGTGGATTAAAGCGGCTGGTGGCGTTGCAGTGATTGCCCATCCCGGTAGGTATAAATTTAACGCCATGCAGATGGATGAATTGTTTAAGCATTTCAAACATATTGGTGGAGTAGCTATCGAAGTGATTACGGGAAGCCATAGTCCAGATCAATATAAGACTTATGGAAAAATTGCACAGCAATATGGTTTTCTGGCTTCACGCGGATCTGACTTTCATGATCCCCATGAAAGTCATATTGACTTGGGGGCTTTGCCCCATTTGCCAGATCATCTAACGCCTGTTTGGTCACTGTTTCAATAATGCCTTTCAACCAAGTTTTTCATTTCCATAAAGATAAAGATTAAAAAAGATGTTTGCTGAACGAGTTCTATCGGGCATGAGGCCTACTGGTAATTTGCACTTAGGTCATTACCACGGCGTTTTAAAAAATTGGGTGCGCCTGCAATCTGAGTACCCTTGCTTTTTCTTTGTTGCTGACTGGCATGCATTAACAACGCATTACGAGACTCCCGACGTGATCGAGGAGTCTGTTTGGGGAATGGTAATTGACTGGCTTGCTGCTGGTGTCGATCCTAATCAAGCGACTTTATTTATTCAAAGCAAAGTGCCCGAGCATGCCGAATTATTTCTGCTGCTTGCCATGGGAACGCCATTAGGCTGGTTGGAGCGTGTGCCAACCTACAAAGATCAAATTGAAAAGTTAAAAGAAAAAGATTTACAAACATACGGATTCTTAGGTTATCCATTGTTGCAGGCTGCCGATATCTTGATGTATCGCGCGCAATTTGTACCAGTTGGTGAGGATCAAGTTCCGCATGTAGAGATGACACGTGAAGTTGCGCGTCGTTTTAATTATCTTTATGGACGCGAACCTGGCTTTGAAGAAAAAGCACTTGAGGCGGTTAAAAAATTAGGCAGCAAGCGCGCAAAGATGTATGCTGAATTACGAGTGGCCTTTCAGGAGCGGGGTGATGATGAGGCTCTCGAGCAAGCCAAAGCCTTGCTTCAGGAGGCGCAAAGTTTATCGATGGCCGATCGCGAAAGATTGTTTGGCTTCTTAGAAGGCGCACGCAAAATTATTCTGCCTGAGCCACAGGCTTTATTAACAACTGCCTCTCGCATGCCTGGTATTGATGGTCAAAAGATGTCCAAGTCCTATGGCAATACCATTAGCATTCGTCAGAAACCAGAAGAAGTGATTAAGTCTATCCGGACCATGCCTACTGATCCGGCGCGCGTGCGCCGAACAGATCCTGGCGATCCTGCGCGCTGTCCTGTATGGCAGCTTCATGCCGTGTACTCCACAGATGAGACTAAGCAATGGGTTGAGAAAGAGTGTAAATCTGCTGGTATTGGCTGCCTAGAGTGTAAGCAGCCAGTGATTGATGCCATTCTGGCGGAGCAGCAGCCGATGTTTGAACGTGCTCAGAAATACTTGGATGACCCTAGCCTATTGCGCTCCATCATTGCTGATGGCTGCGATAAAGCACGCAAAGTAGCTCAAGAAACCATGCGTGAAGTTCGTGAGGCTATGGGTCTGGCTTACGATTGAATATGAATTCTTTACTAGCCCTTTGACTATGCTCCACTCCGCAATTGAGCAAGTTTCTCCTTGGGTAAAGCGATATGCTGCCTTGATTCCTAAAAAGGGGCGGGTTTTAGACTTAGCATGTGGTTCAGGAAGGCATTCAAAATTGCTTGCTCAGGCAGATCACAGTGTGTTGGCTGTAGATAAGGATATTCGGGAGCTAGAGAGCTTAGCGATTCCAGGGCTAATAGCCCAACAGGCGGATTTGGAGCTTGTTGACTGGCCTTTATTGGGTGAGCAGTTTGCTGGCATTGTTGTTACCAATTATCTATTTCGACCCCATCTTGATCAATTGCCCAAAATGCTGATTGATGGTGGCGTTTTGATTTATGAAACCTTTGCTCAAGGAAATGCACAGTTTGGTAAACCGTCCAACCCTAATTTCCTCTTAAAACCAGGGGAATTGTTGGATTTAGCGGGTCAAAACGGTCTAAAAGTCATTGGGTACGAAGATATTTATGTCGACCTGCCTAAACCCGCGATGATTCAAAGGCTATGCGCTGTAAAAGGCGATTTAAATGGGCTTATTCCGTTACAATTTCAGGGTTAACATAGGTCAAATTCGGTATAAATTCGGTGACAAATAAAACTCAATCCACAGGTAGTAAAAAGCCCATTGCTGGCAGCATGCCCGCTATCGTTACGCCGATGTTTGAGGATGGAAGTCTTGATTTTCCAGCGCTGCGATCCCTCTTGGATTGGCATGTAGCTGAAGGCACCGATGGCATCGTGATCGTCGGAACAAGCGGAGAGTCTCCAACGGTTTCAGTAGAAGAGCATTGCGAATTAATTCGTGCGACGGTGGATCACATTGCTGGCCGTATTCCTGTGATTGCTGGCACTGGTGGAAATTCGACTTCAGAAGCTATGGAGCTTACCGAGTTTGCTAAAAAGGTTGGTGCGGACGCCAGCTTGCAAGTTGTTCCTTATTACAACAAGCCAACACAAGAGGGTATGTATGCCCACTTTAAAAAGATTGCCGAGTCTGTTGATCTTCCCGTTATTTTGTACAACGTACCAGGTCGCACAGTAGCTGATTTAGCTGGCGAGACCGTAGTGCGTTTGGCTGATGTTCCCGGCATCATTGGTATTAAAGATGCTACTGGCAGTATTGAGCGTGGAACCTTATTGATCGCCGACTTAAAGCGCACAGGTCATGAGGACTTCTCAGTATTTTCAGGCGATGATTTAAGTGCTGCCATGTTGATGTTGATGGGCGGTAAAGGCAACATTTCTGTAACAGCCAATATTGCCCCACGTCTAATGCATGAGCTTTGCGTAGCAGCAATGTCAGATGATGTTGTGAGAACACGCGCTATTCAATTTCAATTACTCGCCGTTCACAAGGCGATGTTTACCGAGGCAAATCCTATTCCAGTGAAGTGGGCCCTGCATGAAATGGGCAAAGTTACCGCTGGGATTCGTTTGCCATTAACCCCTTTGAGTGCTGCATTGCGCGAACCTCTAAAGACCGCAATGAAACAGGCTGGCTTACTATGATGACCCCTATGCAACTTATCCGTCGGTATTTTTCTTTACTTTTTGTTTTAGCGCTATCGGTAGCGGGAATAGCTGGTTGTAAGTCTGTTGCCAGTAACGATACTGTTGATTACAAAAGCGCCGGTGCTGTCCGTGGCCCGAATTTATCTTACCCACCAGACTTAATTACTGCACAAGCCGATCGTCGTTACATTGTTCAAGACGGTACCGCAACAATGTCTGAGTACAACGCAGCCGTTAAGAAGTCAGTTCAAACCCGTCAAACAGTAATGACTGGTATTACTGGTATGCATATTGAGCGTGATGGTGAACGCCGTTGGTTGGTGGTTGAAAAACCAGCAGCCGAGCTATATCCGCAGGTAAAAGATTTTTGGCAAGAGAATGGTTTTTTATTGACCATCGACTCCCCATCGACTGGCATTATGGAAACAGATTGGGCTGAAAATCGCGCAAAAATTGCGCAAGATTTTATTCGCTCAACAATCGGTGATGCATTGGATTCTATTTACGATACTGGCGAGAGAGATAAATATAAAACCCGTTTAGAGGTTGTTAAACCAAGCGAGACGGAGATTTATATTACTCAACGCGGTGCAGTTGAAAAATGTGTGACCGATACAACGGGTTCATGTATTTCAACGATTTGGACTGGGCGTCCAAATGATCCTGAGTTAGAGGCTGCTTTTTTAGCGCGCTTAATGGAGCGCTTGGGGATGACTCAAGAGCAGGCTAAGGCGATGGTTGCTGCGCCTATAAACCCTAAAACACCTAAAGCTAAGTTAGTAGAGGAGGGTGCAAACACTGCACACATCAATATTAGCACTGGCTTTGATCGTGCTTGGCGTGATGTAGGCTTAGGTTTAGATCGATCGAACTTTACTGTTGAAGATCGCAATCGCTCAGAAGGTGTTTACTTTGTACGGTATGTAAAACCTACAGACCTTGGTGACTCTAAAGGCGGATTCTTCTCTAATCTATTTGGCAGCAAAGAGGATCCAAGTTTGAAGGCTAAAAAATATCGTGTAGTTGTCAAGTCATCTGGTGATAATTCTTCAACGGTATATGTCCAAGATGCTGATGGTAAACCTGAAAATACCCCTGCGGGCATGCAGTTATTGACCTTGCTCACGGAGCAGATGGCGCGTTAAGTGATGAATCTATTTGTTTGGCTAGCTTAGCTGGCCAAACGATAGGCAATAAAAAAGCCGCTTTTCAGCGGCTTTTTTTCTTCAAGAAGAAGATTACTTCTTAGCGTCAGCAGCAGGAGCAGCTGGAGCAGCTGGAGCAGCAGTAGCAGCGTCAGCAGCAGGAGCAGCTGGAGCAGCAGCAGGAGCAGCGTCCATTGGTTTTGCTTCTTCTTTTTTACCGCAAGCGGCCAAAGCGATTGACAACATAGCAGCGAATACTAGTGATATCTTCATTTGTAATTTCCTCTTAAAAAATAACATCAATTACCGGTAATTGTAGTTGGAACACCTGAAGGAAAAAATCCCTAGGTGTTTTCCAGTATTTATTATAACTATGTCTTTCAGCTAACTTCAAAAATTAGCCAGCCCGCTTCATAGGCTTCAAAAAGAGTGCCTTCTGATGCGTATTTAAGCGTTTTTCCTAGTGGATTAAGCCTTTTATCTGCGGATAGCTTGATCCAGAGGTTTTGAATCCCCTTGCTCTGGTCTTTGGTCACGTCATCTCCATTGCAAAATACATCGCCACCGATGCTGAGAAGGCGGGTTTGGGGGTGGGGGACAAGGCTTGCGCTTGCGAGCTTTTCCTTAAATCCCTCTGGGGTCAGGAGGTCTTCGGGAGCTTCAAAATACGCTTGAGGCTTAGGTTCGCTCAAATATGAGGCGATTCCTGGAAGGAATGTCTCCACTTGATCGAGTTTTAAGTCTGCAAGCTTTTGTTGGACTTGTTTAATCAGTTCTTGGGGTAATTGCTCAGCATTTGAGCTCGCCTCCTGCTTAGGGTCGGCAAAGCGTTTACTCAGCTCAATGTTATCTTCAAGAGACTCGGCTAGGCGCCATAGACCCTCTTGCAAGAGCTCCTTAAAACTTGGTGAGCGAAAACCCACTGACCATGTTTGGCAACCATCATCAAGAGCAACGCCATCATGGGCGATATGCGGAGGCAAGTAAAGCATGTCTCCAGGCTCTAAGACCCATTCTTGCTCAGGTTTAAAGCTTTGCAGTATTTTGAGCGGGAGATTGGGATTTAAGCTTAAATCCTTTTGCGCTGAGATCTGCCAGCGTCTACGTCCTGCCATCTGAATCAAAAAAACATCATATGAATCAAAGTGTGGTCCAACACCGCCGCCAGCGCCTGCGATGCTGATCATCAAATCGTCTAAACGTGCATCGG
>CAIYZI010000046.1 GCA_903930665.1 uncultured beta proteobacterium | reverse complement strand
CCATGGCATTAGAGGTGATGTTTACAAGCCTAGCAAGGCGAGCCAAGGCGCAAGAAAAGTTATTGCAATACGAAACCCATATGCGATTCGCTTTAAAAGCCCAAAATCAATGCCGGGCTACTTTGCAAGCATTGGTGCAATTAAAGCAACCCAGTCAGACGACCTTTGTTAAGCAAGCCAATATTGCCCAAGGTCATCAACAAGTAAATAACTTGCCTGAAAAAAACATAACGCCACAAAACGAACTATTAAAGGGTAGCTATGCGCAATTGGACGCCGGAACAACGACAACGCCAAAGGGAATTGATAAAACGCTGGAAGCCTTGGGAAAAATCAACAGGCGCAAAGACACCGGAAGGTAAGAAAAGGTCATCACAGAACGCCTACAAAACTGGCAAAAGCCTTGAATTCAGGGAATTTATTAAATTTATAAATAGATTGCTAAAAGACCAAAAAGACTTGATATGATAATGAATCAACAAGGGGATATATGAAATTATTGTCTATTGGATTATTGGTAATTTTTGCTTTGGCGGGTTGTGCCAGCCCTAACGAAGTAGATTTAAGTAAGTCAGAAACTGATTGTGCCCAAAAGTGTTCGGCTAACTTTTCCACTTGTTTAAGTGCGTTTACTATCTTTCCAATTCAGCAAAATAACCAATGTGTTGATGGCTTAAGGTCATGTGCTTCCGCTTGCCCTGTTAAGGGTTCGAATTCAACTAATTTGACCAATCCAGCAAGCACATCAATGGAGCAAGCAAAGTCAAAATGTCTAGATTTAGGCTTCAAGGCTGGAACTGAATCATTTGGACAATGCGTCTTGAAGGTTTCGAAATGAATAAGATAAGAGTTAGCCTATTTGCTTGTTAGATATTGGCTTTAGCTGGTTGCGCCTCAACTACAACATTGCCAATGGAAAAAGTAATTGATGTATGCAATAGCCAGGACGCATCTTTCCCCCAAGTTTCCCAATGCATTAAAGATATGTATGCCCAAAAGGGGAATACGCCTAACGCTAACTCTGTAAAAGCATTCTATGCAGAGTTGATGGTTATCAATGAGGATTACCAAGCCAAAAAGATTACCGATGCACAAGCAAGGGCTAATCTTTACAGAGCCTACGCGAATACAGTCGGCGAAAAAAATAAGCAAATTAGAGCAAATAAAGGAACAGTGTGTATGCCAATAAATGGAATGGTTTTCTGTCAGTAAGGATTAAAAATGACAACTTATGACTTCACATTAAGGTTAGATGATTGTGAAATTATTGCCCTTGAAAATTTGCTTAAATATGTTCTTGATAGCTATAGTGAAGATGAACAGGTCAGAAATAATGCGGTAATGGGTGGCGTAGGTCAGCTACCTTGTGAAAATATTTTGAAAAAAATTAAAGAATCATGGAAAACCGCCTCAATGACAAGCACATCAAGTTTTTGTGATTCTGAACCGCCTGAAATATGGAAGCCCAAACTATGAAAGCATTTTTTGCGAGGCTATTTAATTTATTTACTATTGTTGCCACCTTGTCATTTTTTGGTGGTGTCATTGCTATTGGTACTGGCGGTGGTGACGCAATTACTTTCTTGGGATTTATTGCGTTTTGGTTTGGCTTGATTGCTGGGTTGAACTATTTAGTACTTGGTAAACCTACCTTGTGGAATGATAAGCAAGGTTGATTTTGGCTAAATGGGCTATTAGAAAAAGTAGGAAAAAATTGTGAAGAAATTATTAACTGCGCTTATCTGTATGTTATCTATGAATTTGGCTTATGCTGATTGCGTATATGGTGCAAAGTCAAAGAATAAGTTCGTGGTGCTTGATAGCAATACAGTAATTCTTAAGGGCGGTTATGGCAAAGACATTCTTATAAAAACATTTGCATTTATATATGGCAGTTCAAGCCTGTCAATCTTAAAGGATGATTTTTGTAGTTACGAAAGCGCTGTTCTTTATGTTGATGGTCAGGTTGCCGATGTCAATGAGGTTAAGTGGCTGTAAGTTCTTTGTGAAAATTTACCTACCTAAAGCTATAGCGTCTGTAGCATTCATTGATTCGCTTGGTTAGCGCCTTTAAAACTAAAAACTAGCCAATTGCTAACAAAAGCAACTCCAAAGCCAATTTTCTACAAAGTAAGTTGAGTAGGGGGGGGTGTCCAAAACTGTCTAAAGTGGGTGTTTTAGCCTTGTAACCCCTACACCACCACTACATGGCACTAAAAAAGAAAAAAGGCTTCAAAAGCAAATTGCCTTCAAAGCCTTATACATCTTGGTGGGTCGGGCGAGATTCGAACTCGCGACCAACGGATTAAAAGTCCCTCTGGCGAATTGCTCTAATATATTGAATCCATTAAGAAAAGACATTTTAAATGGTGAATAAATGCGTTTATCTCACTCTTTATTATCAATAGCTTACACGCGCCTTTAGGCGGTTTTCTCACCAATAATATTGGCAATATCTGCGTTCGCTCGCATCGCAACTTTGTTTGGTTCAACCAGGTCAGGCAAACGAGCTTTAATGTATCTCTCGGTTGTCGTAACGCTGGTATGAGCCAGCAAATGCTGAATCTGCTCTATGGGTACTCCCGAACGGTACATATCGGTAGCTGCCTTGCCTTTAAGGTCGTACATCCCAAAATCAGGAACTTCGGCGCCCTTAACGTACCGACTAAACATCGAAGTTATGCCTGAGTAGGTATAACGCTTACCTTGACGGGTGTGCACAAAATACGGGTGCACAATCTTCCCTCCGAGGCATTCCTCTACCAGTTTCGCTAAATCGCCCTCGATTCGAACATCCACCGTTGCATTGGTTTTGCCCTGCGTAAAGCGCAGCACCTTCACCTCTGTGTCACCCGACCGAACTTTTTTAATGTTCGCTGGGCCACATTTCAATAAATCCTCAGGCCTCTGAGCTGTGCGATAAATCAAAATCATCATGCGCTGGACCGATCTTTCGGCCAAGTTATATACCTTCCAGAATTCCTCATCTTCAATATAGCGCTCGCGTTTGCGTTCGGTATTTCTCTTGACACCTGCACATGGGTTTACGTCAACCCAGCCACGTTCGATTGCTTTTGTAAATACGTGCGATAGCAATGCCT
>CAIYZI010000045.1 GCA_903930665.1 uncultured beta proteobacterium | reverse complement strand
CGGAGCATTGATGCCGTTTTGTACTTACTGCGGTCAAGCGACGTCTCCAAGCTTCTTGCCGGACCGATTCACGAGGATGGGCGGATCGGCTACGTTGGCCTGACGAGAGCGAGAGATTTGTTGGTGGTAGCGCTGCCAAACACAACAAAGGCGGAGATAATCGAGCGCTTCAGGTGCGCCGGCTTTAGTGACTGGTCTTAGTTGTTTGCACTAACCTGGCCACTCCCATTTCTCTTGTCGCACTGATTCGAATTTGATGCCAACTTGTTTCTCGATCGACGGGTCAATGGTGCAGACAGTCTAAATTGCCATGGTAACCATTGTGTTGATAGGCTAATGATTGTGTATTAAATTTTAAGTGTTTATTGTAGGGAGATTTAGCGCAGGTAATAAGGTGTTATATGAACGACAACTATTTATTAGGAAAATATTGGCTTATTTCTAATAAGCTCCATGCATCCATAATTTTCACCAATAAATTGATCAATCATTCCAGGGCTTTCGATATTGAAATATTTTCTGCCAACATGCCTTTTCTCAAAGGGCGTTAGTCCAAATGTTGTTCCGTGGATCAGGCAGGTTTTTGGAAGTGCATCAAGTTTTAGTAAATTGGAATTCTGATCATCAAATCCAAATCCCATATAGACAATGACATTCTCTGGCCTGTGAATAAGCTCCAAAGCTTTTGTTTGATCACTATTTAGTTCTTGCGCCAATTGCCCGGTTCTTTCGTATGGTATTACTTTTATATTCTTGGCGGCATCATCTACATTGGCGCCTCCATATGGAATTGCATTTTCGCCATAAATCGGACCCAGTGATCCGTAAAAATGAATAATATTAATTCCTGAGATTAGTTCAAATGCTTGGTCTTCAGGGCATCTATAAGTGCTCTGAAGTGCATTCCATAGAAAATATTCCAGTGAGCGATCATAGTTGAAGGTAATAATGTCTATCGAGATTGGCTGTAAGGTAACCTGTGCATCTTGAATTTCAATATAACTTCTTATCTTTGACCAAAGCAGGCCATACCAATCCCACTCTTCTAAAGTACTCTTATTTTCAAAGTCTAATATCGCACTTGCAATTGCCTTTTTACCAATCTCAGCATAATCACTCCTATGGCTTAAAAATGCATCAATGGAGGCAGTTCCAGAGAATTTAAAGACCTTAGCAAAATCAGCCTGGACGTTGTCTTGGTGGGCGGGTGCGCCCAATCGCGATAATCCAATGCGACTTCCAATTCTTTCCAGCATCTCATGATTTCGCTTAATTTTTCTTAATTCATCTTCTGGTGGAAGTCTTAATGGGTGAGGGGTGGTCATGAAGAAGTTCGAGTTAAGTTCGTGCAGTTCTTGAAGATATTGGGGGTCTAATTTCATTAAAAGATTGCGCAGATCTATTCCCACTGGAAAACCATATGGTTTACTTGCACCAGCGCCCAATATCAAAGTTATTTTTTTACTCATAGCGAATAAATGTTCGTAGGTTATATAAAAAGGACTGTCATGGGATTAATATGCTTATAGATTAATAATCACCGACAACCTT
>CAIYZI010000044.1 GCA_903930665.1 uncultured beta proteobacterium | reverse complement strand
TCTTTACCTTGCGGGCGTGAGCGTCTTGAACATTCATAGTGGCAGCTTCGCGCTGTTCACTCCCTGAGTTTCTTGATGCACCCAAAGCATAGTAGCCGTTCCACCTTGAACCTTAGGGTTCAGGATGACGGCCTAGCGGCTAAGGCGGGGAATTCATGCCAATAGGTGACATAGTCCTACTCATTTTCTCGGGAGCAATCTCTGGGTTTTTAGCGGGTCTTTTAGGCATTGGTGGTGGGATGATTTTGGTCCCCATCATGATCATCGTATTCAATCACATCGGCTTTAATCAAGCCGTCATTGTGCATATGGCCATTGCCTCGAGCATGGCAACTATTATTTTTACAACTTCATCCGCAATCTGGGCTCATCACAAGCATAGCTATGTTGACTGGAAGTTGATTGCCTCATTGGGGCCTGGAATTGTGATTGGAAGCCTGATTGGTGGCAGTGAAATTTTTGATGCGCTCAACACCTCTTGGCTCTCGCTTTGCTTTGGCATATTTATTTTGTATGCCTCAGTTCGGATGTTCCTCAACAAACAACCCAAGCCAGAACGTAACTTACCGGGCGCCTTAGGTCTTACGTGTTTTGGCACCTTCGCCGGCTGTTTGGCTAGTCTCGTAGGTGCAGGCGGAGCTTTTATTACGGTGCCCTTTATGCTCTGGTGCAATGTGAAGCCCCATACCGCAATGGCCACCTCTTCTGGACTTGGATTTCCAGTGGCAGTAGCTGCGACTATTGGTTATATGTATGGCAGCTGGGGAAATACCACGCTACCTTCCGGATCTCTCGGATACGTTTACCTACCAGCCGTCATGTGCATTGTCATCGTTAGCATCTTCACCGCACCTTTAGGGGCAAAGATGTCTAGAAAATTACCGATCGCTCATCTAAAGCGCGTCTTTGGCGTACTCCTGTTTTTCATTGCGGCCTTCATGTTTAATGAAAGCCGCAAAGCATTCGGGATTTAACTACTGTACTGTTGACGCAAAATATTCTTCTGAACTTTACCCATAGTATTGCGGGGTAGATCAGCAACAATTTCTAAGCGTTTAGGTATTTTGAAGTTGGCAATTTGGGTTTTCAGCGTATTGATCATCGCTTGTGCATCCAATTTAGCACCAGCTTTTGGCACTACCACCGCCATCACTGCCTCACCAAAATCTGGGTGAGGAATACCAATAACTGCACTCTCATCTACGCCATCCATGTCATCAATAAAGCTTTCGATTTCTTTAGGATAGACGTTATATCCACCTGAAATAATCAAGTCTTTACTGCGCCCAACGATACATAAGTAATCCTTAGGTGCATTGGCGCCATTAGCCATCCCACCCCAGCGACCTACATCGCCAGTCTTAAACCAACCGTCTTTTGTAAATTCTTCAGCGGTCTTTTCTGGCATGCGCCAGTAACCTTTAAATATATTCGGGCCTTTAACCTGAATGCTGCCAATTTCATCAGCACCGCAAGGCTTGTTATTTTCATCCACAACGCGCACCTTCACACCTGGCAAAGGTAAACCGACTGAACCACCTACACGAGTACCCTTGTATGGATTTGAAACAAGCATCACTGTCTCACTCATGCCATAACGCTCTAGGATTGGCTCGCCGATGAGGTCTTTAAATGCGTTGAAGGTTTCAGTAAGTAAAGGCGCTGATCCAGAAACAAATAAGCGCATATTACGAGTCACCTCTTTAGTAAACCCTTTATCGGCCAAGAGACGAACATAGAAAGTCGGCACGCCCATCATCACCGTAGACCTTGGCATGTAGCTAATTAATTGAGCAGTATCTAAGCGTGGCAACCAAATCATCTTGCTGCCATTAATCAGCGCTCCATGAGCTGCTACAAATAAACCATGTACATGGAAGATCGGCAATGCATGAAGCAATACATCTCCTTTTTTCCAACCCCAGAATTTTTGCAATACGCGTGCATTGCTACCAAGGTTTTTATGGGTCAACATTGCCCCTTTACTACGACCCGTAGTTCCAGAGGTATACAAAATTGCTGCTAGATCATCATCTTTAACGGAAACCGTTTTGAACTTATCGCTCAGGCTAGCTGCACGCTCAAGCAAAGTTCCCTTGCGGTCTTCATCTAAGGTAAAGACAAATTTAGTACCAGCCTTAAAGGCAACTTTAGATACCCATGAGAAATTCTTGCTACTGCAGACCATTACTGCAGGTTCAGCATTCTCAATAAAGTATTGAATTTCTGCAGCTTGATATGCAGTATTTAAAGGCAAATAGACATATCCCGCTCTAATGGTAGCCAAATAGAGAAATAAAGCTTCGGGAGATTTTTCAACTTGCACGGCAATACGCGAGCCAGCAGGCAATTTAAGGCTCTTTAAAAAATTTGCCATCTTGGCGGTAGCACGCTCTAAATCACTCCACGAGTAATACAGACCGTCGTGAGTTTCTAGCGCACAGGCATTTTTATCTTTAGGAAAACCTTTTTCCAGTAAAGAATATAAATTCATAAAAACATTCCTATTGATTAATTTTTAAGTAATGACAAGATCAGTTGATTTGTGGGGATCCCATCACCAGATTTGAAAATCCAGTGGCAATCTCAGGCACAAAGCACAACAGAACAACCGATAAAATCATGATCACTACGAATGGGAATACGCCGTAGATAATTTCATTTAGGGAAATATCAGGGGCGATATTTTTAATAACAAAAATATTGAGTCCAACTGGTGGATGAATTAATCCCGTTTCCATCACGATGGTCATAACAACACCAAACCAGACCAGATCAAATCCAGCAGCACGCAGTGGTGGCAAGAAAATAGGCGCCGTCATCAAAATAATAGAAACTGGTGGCAAGAAGAATCCCAAGATAATCACCAAGACCAAAATCGCGGCCAATAAACCCCATCTACCAAGCCCTAGATCTACGATTGCTTGCGCAGCAGACTGACTCAAATGCAAATGACTCATGACATTGGAGAACAATAAAGACATACCGATGATGAACATCAACATCGTGGATTCTTTTATGGTGGCCTTCAAGAGTGGCGATAAATCTTTGA
>CAIYZI010000043.1 GCA_903930665.1 uncultured beta proteobacterium | reverse complement strand
CTCATTAAACCCATACACTTTTGATTTCGAGCGCTGGTCTTTTCATCAAAACTATGGCGCGAATGGTTCTGTTAGATCTGGAGAATTAATTTCCAAAAAAGATATTGGGGTAACTGAATTCCCTTTAGCTATCGAGCTTCAGAGATGGAATTTAAGGAAGAAGATACAGCGCTTACTACCCGAGGGCGCCCCTTATGCAGGCGTGATTATTGCTTTAGTCATGGGTGATCAAAATGCGATTGATCAATCTGATTGGCGTGTATTTAATGCAACGGGTATCGGTCATTTGATTTCAATTAAATGTAAGATATACCCATCATTGAAAGGAAGCAGATATGCCAGTTGCTTATAGTTACGCCCGCTTTAGCTCCGATAAGCAGAGGGATGGAGATAGCCTCCGCCGTCAGCGTGATCTCGCCCTCCAGTTCATTGAACGCAACCCAGAGTTGGAGTTAGATTTGGATACCACACTAAACCTAACTGATGAGGGCCTTAGTGCATATAAGGGTGTTGCCCAGACTAAGGGTGCACTGGGCGCATTTATACGACTGGTGGAAGATAGGCAAATAGCGTCTGGGTCTTATCTGCTGGTTGAAGCCCTAGATAGGTTGAGCAGGCAGACGCCACGCCAAGCCTTTAATCAACTCAATACCCTAGTAGATTCTGGAATTGTTGTGGTTACGCTAACTGACAACAAAATATATACCCGTGAGATATTGGATAACGACCACGGGATGTCTCTAATCTTTGCCATCATGCTCATGGCTAGAGCGCATGAGGAATCTGTTACTAAAGGTCGGCGCATCAGCGCTGCTTGGAATAACAAGTTCAATAAGATTAAGGATGGGGTGCAGCTTACAGCCCGAGTACCATTTTGGATTAATAAAGAAGATAGGAGAAAAGTAATTCCCGCTAAGGTCGCGATAGTCAAAGAGATTTTTAAGATGGGCGCCAATGGCTTCGGTGCGATGAAAATTGCTCAAGAATTGAATGCGAAGAAATTACCAACCCCAACTAGTAAGTCCACAAGATGGGCTTTATCCAGTGTTAAAAAAGTATTGGCTTCTGAGGCTGTATTAGGCACATTGGTTACGGCAGATGGGCAGCGACATGAGGGGTACTATCCATCAGTTATTAGCGAAAGACTGTGGAGTAAATCAAGATTTACTGGCCAAAGCTCTAAAACTGCTAGGGGTACGGCTAGCGTTCATCCACTGAGCGGACTAATGTTCTGCAAGAACTGCAAAGGGACTGCGCAGCGGAGTGGCAAGAGTGGACGAGTGAGGCGGGATGGCACGAAAAATAATTGGAAGACATTGGTATGCGCTAATTCTATAACCCATGCATCTGGATGTGATTACCGCTCCATTTCCTACGATAAGATTTTAAGTTCTGTGATTGCTGGACTATCTCAGATGGGTGATTACAGCCCGCAAGATGATATTGGTAAGAAAATATATGCAAAGCGTGAACGCGCTGAGCAATTGCAGGATCTTATTGATATGGTTACCGCCCCTTTAGACGGTAAGCGGGTTAAGCCTACTGCTACTGCTAAGTCTAATCTGGCTAAGATGTTCTCCCAATTGGACGTCTTGCGCAAAGAAATTGAAGAGCTGGTTGAAATTAGGCGACCAATGAATCAAAGATTGATAGAAGGTGGAAGGAAAGCCATCCTAAGTGGAGAAATTTCCAATGCCCTTATGCGTCAAACAATCAAGCGTTGTGAAATAGATTTTAAAAAAGCCTTGCTTGATATATATAGCCATGATGGTAGTTCAATCGCTGGAGTAATGTTGAAAGATGATGAGGAGCGTAATAGAGATGAGGCCAAGAGAGCATATACTTCTGTAAAGCGAAAATAAATTTCAATTTCTTGGGCGGATACCGCGTTTTTTGTGTATTAGTATAAATAGAGGCATCAATAATTAAGTCATGATATTGTTCTGCAAATCATGATTGTCTATCGACAAATAATTATGTTTTTTGATATAATAGACAAAGGTTTCATCTGGACAGTTCGGCCAGAATAAGAACAAGACTCAGCTGCAGAAATGTAGCGAATAAAACGCTAAAAAGTCTGGGCCATGACGGCGCCCAAGTGCCACGGTTAATGTTGCAAAACCGATCGGCCAAGCCCCTGAGGTAACGGATGCATTACCTCTTGTAGTCTAGTTGTCGGCCTGCTCGCAGGTGAGGGACAGCCAAGAATCCGAAAGCAACCCAACTGACCGCAAGGTCACTTATTGTCTGAAAGGACGATGATGGGTATTTCCATTTCTAACCAGCAGTTTTTACAAGCAGTTTTTAACAATCCATCCAATGATCTATGTTCATGGATCACTAGCTTTAAAACAAGCCCAAATGAAGCAAAGAAAGAATGGGGTGGACGATTAACACCCATTCACAAATGCAGGGACTACGCAGATTCAAACGCGTACTTTAGCGTCTCATTGTTTGCCAAAGACGCACCAGCACGTCGCAAAAACACGATGAAAGAAATGCATGTTCTTGTATTAGATGATGTGCAGAAGATTTCAATCGCACCTAGTTGGCGACTGGAAACCTCTGAGAATAACTATCAAATCGGTTTTATTTTAGATAAGCCAATTACAGACGTTGAGCTAGGAACAAGGTTACTGCAGGAGGTTAGCCGAAAAAGTTACATCCATTGCAATGATCAGAACGGGAATAATCCAGTCCGCTATGTTCGCCTACCAGTGGCTGTAAATACCAAAACCAGTCCTGCATTTATTCATCGGTTAACTGAATTTGCTCCTGAGCGTCGATACAGTCTCAATTTCATTATTAATGCGTTGGGTTTGGACTCTCAGTACATCTTCAACGCCACACCTTCTGTTCAGAAAACCCCTAGAAGGGACGATCATTTTGCCAGCATGGGATCAGTTGATATTGATCAGATGAAGCGCATGATTGTGGAGGACGGACGCTATCACGATCAGATGCTAAAAATTACAGCAAAGTTGATTAGTCAGGGTGAGACCTATGAACAGGTAAGGGAACATTGTGAACAATTCATGTTGACTATTCCCGTCGAGCAAAGAAGGTCCAATTGGCCCAATGATTTTGCGGATATTGATCGCATGGTTCAAGGGGCTATCGACAAGGGGTTTGCTAATCGCTTGCGCCTCGGGCATCAGGTCAATCTTGCTACCGGTGAAATTATTCCTCTGGAAGAGGGTCAGCAATATGGAGACATCTATAACGGAAAGGTATTCGCTGAGCTTTATATGGGGCAAATGTTGTACTGTCATGCAAGCAAAGAATGGCTTCGTTGGGACGGACATGTTTGGCAGTGGTGTTTGGCTGGAGAGCAGGATGTTTATGCAAAGCAAGCATCTAGAGAGTTAATCAAAAGGGCTGCCACAGCTTTTGCAGATAATCCAAAAGCTGAAGAAAATAAGCTAATACAGCTCAATGCAAAGCAAACGCTAAATAACCAAAAACGGGCAGAGATGTTGCGGTCAGCCAGCACAGAGCCGAAGATGTATGTCGGCAGCAAAGCTGAATTAGATGCTGACCCGATGTTGCTTGGCTGCAGTAACGGTGTGATTTCTTTAAAGACTGGGACGCTGCTCAACTCCAACCCTCAAATGCTGATCACTAAGCAAGTAAGGGCATCTTTTGATGCAAATGCTAAAGCCCCGCTTTGGGAAAAGTTCATATCAGAATGCTTCCTTGGTGATCTAGACACAATTCACTACATGCAAACTGCTCTTGGGTACTCCATCACCGGCGATGTAAGCGAAGAAGTAATGCATTTTTGCTACGGGGTTGGAAGCAATGGGAAAACATTACTTACTAACATCATGTACAACTTGATGGGTGACTACGCTGCAATTGCAGATACTGATTTGTTGATGCGCAAAGATAAAACAAATGACAACTCACCAACGCCAGATATTGCTCGACTGCAAGGTAAGCGATTTGTAGTTGCCAATGAAGTTGAAGAAGGTCGCAGGTTAAATGATAAGCATCTCAAGACACTGGCTAGTAAGCAAAATCTTCATGCCCGAGAGCTATATGGAAAGACATTTGAGTTTCCACCTCAACATAAGATTTGGGTCACAACCAATCACAAACCGTACGTATCCGATCAATCCGAAGGAGCATGGCGCCGAATCTGCCTTATCCCATTTCTAAACCGTGTTTCTGGTGATCAGGTTGACTTTGGCTTGGAGGATAGATTGATGTCTGAAGCATCTGGAATTTTAAATTGGTTAATTCAAGGTTGCCTAATGTGGCAAGCGGAGCGTTTAAAACCATCAGAGCTTATACAAAATAGTAGCCAAGAGTATCGCAAGGAAAGTGATGCTCTGGGATTGTTTATCTCTGAATGCTGCATTGAAGACCCAACCGCAAAAGAGGATCAGCAGGGCCTTTACACGCATTGGCGGCGTTGGTGTCAGGCTAATGGACATCATGAGGGTTCTAAGCGCACCTTTACAACCAGACTAGAAGCCAAGGGTTTCAACTCTAAAGCCTATATCGGAAAAGTCCGTGCCTATCAAGGTATACGCCTTATTTGGGGAGTTGACTTCGCGTGATGGCAGCGTCTTAGCCACAGCTAGCAACAGCATTAAAGGCTATTTCTGTAAACCACTCTAAGAAGGCAAGCTATAGAGGGTTTTAAGGATTTGGGTGCTAAAGCTGTGGCTTGTTGTGGCTGGCGTTATGTCAAACCAAGACCGTTATCAATTTTATGGAGCAATACATGAGTACTAAATTCAATCCTATATTTCATCTAACTAGTGAACAGGGTCATGAGCTATGGCATGCGTGGGAACCGGTAAGGGGGCTTGTTGAATCTTCAAAAGACACCCTAGTTGCGCTTAAGTTAAGCAGAGAAAAGCCAATGCTCACACGTCGCCAGCTTTATATGATTTGTGCTACCTTGGCGAGCCTTGGGCAAATGAGCATCCCAGAATGGGCGCACGCCATGCTGGAGCTTCAGCCCGAGGAGGTTAAATGAGCCAAATTCATTGCCCTCGTTATCAAAGGTGTAGTGCTGCTATCTGCCCTATGTGGAAATCTGTTCTCGAGCAAAAGATGGTCAAAGGTGAGCGTGTATGTGGTGTGCTGCTTGAATACCAAAAACCCGAATCTAAGGCCTTTTTGACGACCCACTATGGAGAGCAAATGATGCAGGTAATGGCACAGGCTACCGATCAAATACAAACCGATGGTGGGTATCTGCTTCGTTCAGCTTTAGTCCGAGCGGCATCAACTGGAACGCGACTATCTCTGCAAGGTTGTGATAAGAAAGTCTAAGCGGGCGTGAGAGGCTGGACTGGCGGTTGGACTCAATAAACAACCGTCAAACAAAAAGCCGCGTTTATTAACCAGTCTATTGAGACTAATACAGCAATAAACCACGGCAATTTGAATGGCAATTGAAGTAGCAAAACGACAATCCCGCGGCTTTCTAAGCTGCGGGATTGTCACCCATTAACTAAAACTAAACAGGAGACTCAAAAAAATGGACAAAAAACACATAAAAACAGGCAAAAATAGGAACAAACTCACTACTAATAAGCAAGTAACCGATATGGCGCTGACCCTGTGGGAAAGTTCGGAATACATCACTAAGACCATGATGCGGACTAATCTGAACTCATATTTCCGGGATAGGCTCGTTAGATTGACCCAGCGACTACAGAAAGAGGCCATTGAGTTGGGTAATGATTTGGCGCCAGCCAATGGGAAAGCCTTTGAAACGATTAATTCAACCAAGTTAATTGCAGATCAAATTGGATTGCTTTAGTAATAAGATACACCCATAGCCAGTCTTTTAATTTATTGATATTTGGCCGACGTTCAAGGATATGCCACCATGAGGGTTTGAGATTTAAAGGGTCTACAAATGGTTAAAAAAATTAAATATTTCATCGCTATTCTTGGATCATTGACAG
This sequence comes from uncultured beta proteobacterium, assembly GCA_903930665.1. GTDB lineage: Bacteria > Pseudomonadota > Gammaproteobacteria > Burkholderiales > Burkholderiaceae > Polynucleobacter. The sequence goes on along the minus strand of CAIYZI010000043.1, from coordinate 7,264 downwards.
TAATTTCCGTGTCTAATGCAGCTTTTTTATGCCCAAATGGACAATATGTTGGAGCGGGTCCTTGTAGTCTTTGCCCCGACGGGACTTATGTGGGCGGCGGCGGTCAGTGTCAATTAACTCCTAATGTTAGTTATGTGGGCACCAAAACAAGAAATCAAGCGCCACCTCAGCTTACTCCAAGTGGTGACTATGTGTCGGGCAGTGCGCCAGTTACACTATGTCCAAATGGCCAGTATGTCAGTGGTCAGTGCCAGTTGGCACCAAATGGAAATTACGTTGGACGGTAATCAATCTTCAGTCAGCAGGCGCAAATAGTAAATTGAAGCCAATCAAAAGCGGTATATATGATCTCCTATATCAATACTTGAATAGGTATCGCCTATCAATTGGTATAGTTTTGCTCATCATTGCAGTTGGTAAGGGGTTGAATTTTGCCATACCATTTGTACTGAAAGCATTGATTGATTTCCTTGCGATATCAGAAGGCTTAGAGAACAAAATCTTTATTGGTATATTGGGTTTAATAATTATTTATGCATTGCTAAATATATCTTCCGCAGTGCTGCATGAGGCAAAGGAGTTTATAAGCACAAAAATTGCTTTCAAGATTGTTTCCCGTATAGGAGAAGACGTATTTAATTTATTACATAATCTAGACGTAAGTTTTGCACTCAGTCAAAAAGTTGGTGTTATTTCAAGGGATATAGATCGTGGCTTAAAGGCGATTCAGTCGGTAACGGGACTCGCAATTTACAGCATAATCCCAACGTTGATTGAGCTTGTGCTGGTCTCAGTTTATTTTTCCTATGCTTATAACAGCACTCTTTCTCTAACAATGTTTGTGACGCTGCTAATTTATGTCCTTTATTCATTTGTCGCAACAAATATATGGTCAACCTCAAGGCGGGAGATAAATGAATCAGATTCAGATTTAAATCAAAAACTTTTAGAATCTTTGTCAAATTTTGAAATCATTAAGTATTTCTCAAGGGAAAGATACGAATTTAATTTGTATAAAAAAAGTCTTGAAAGATTTTCCGAGGCCTCAACTAGAGCTCAGGCTGCACATTCAAAAATTCTAGTTGGACAGCATTTAATAACCTCCATTGGAATGGCTGCCATTTTTTGGCAAACTGCTATAGGGGTTATCAATAAAACAATGACCGTTGGTGATTTAGTGCTAATTAATTCGCTAATGTTTCAAATATTTACCCCTTTAGCTTTTGTTGGTTTGATTTACAAGGATCTTCTGCAGGGTTGGATTGATATTCAGCAATTAAATAAGGTATTTGGAGGTAACATTTTGGAAGGTGGTCCTGAAGTTTCAGTTGAGCATTTTGAACTTAAGGGCCAAGTGGGGTGCGAGGTTGAGTTTAAAAATGTCTCATTTAACTATGATGATGGGAAAGGCACTTTCTTAACAGGTCTTAGTTTTAAGTTACTTCCTGGTACGCTTACAGCAATAGTTGGGGACAGTGGGTCTGGTAAAAGCACTTTGACTAAACTCTTGTTTCGTCTTTTCTTTGTTGGTGGCGGGGCAATCCTAATAAATAATCGCAACATCAATACTTTAAGGGCGGAAGATCTTAGGGGGCTAATATCAGTTGTACCCCAAGATACAAATTTATTCCATGGAAGTATTTTTTACAATATTAAATACGGCAATTTAGCGGCATCTGATGCCGCTGTATTTAGTGTTGCTTCTAAAGCTCAGCTCGATCAATTTATTGCGACATTACCTGATGGTTACCAAACTATTGTTGGTGAGCGAGGCTTTAAAATTTCAGGAGGAGAAAGGCAAAGGATTTCTATTGCGCGGGCCCTGCTCAAGGATGCGCCGATATTTATATTTGATGAGGCTACATCTGCTTTAGACTCGGGTACAGAGAAAAAATTACACGAGGATGTTGCTAAATTACTTAAGAATAAGACAGTACTAGTAATTGCTCATCGCCTATCAACAATTCAAAGTGCCGATCAAATTTTATATATGCGAAATGGAAAAATTATTGAGGCCGGAAATCACGCTGAATTGTTGAGTCTTAAGGGAGCATATTATTCCGCCTGGATTAAGCAACAAGTATTGTAGGAGGGCTTAGATTTTTTAAATATGACCTTCCCTTGCTAGTCCATGAACCCATGTAGCAAAAGAAAGTCTGCTTAAGAATTGAAGTTGCCGCTGATGAGGGTCGGTCGCATAATTTTTGGCTAAGCTAATGATATTGTCCGGTAAAAGTCTGGGGTCATCTGTATTTGCATATGCAACTGTACAGACTTCATAGATTTCATCTAAAGACTTTTTAATTCCAGATGAGAACCATGCATCATGAGAGGCCTTATAGGCAAAATTACACAATTGATAAGGAAGTCTGTCGCTAAAAAATTTTCTAGCCCACAATTTCATGTAGTCCTCTTTTTGGCCTCTGCGCATGGTCCATAAAGCTCTAGAAATAAAATTTAAAGAAAAGGCTGATATGTATTCAATGCCAGCGGGTTTGAATACATTTAAATTTGCCCAATCATCCGAGATGCGCCATCTTTGATAGCCTTCTGGACTTTCATTGGGCCTTAAATCTTCAAGACTATGACACAGTAGATGATCGCCCGCATCACCATTAAGTAAGATATCTACCCCCAAATCTTTCATGGCAGCGACGGTAATTTTTTGCCTGCTGTAGGTGAGATTGGCTGTTGATGGATATATGTATACCGGCGACTTTGTCAGATTGCTAAAAGGCAGGCACTCATCATAGCTCCTACACACAACATGGTCTGAACTATTTCTGTAAATATCTTGAATTGCTCTTTCGGTGCGAAATCCATAAGCGCTTGATACTAGTCCAAATAGTCTTACATCAATGTCATTGCGTCGAAGGGTTTCTATGATGATTGATGTATCTAGGCCGCCGCTTAGCTCGACGCCGATTATTTTGCCGCGCGCAAGTTTTAGGTATTTGGAGACAACGGCATCCAAAGTATTTCGATCAACTGTTTTAAAAGGTCTATAAAGGCCGCTGCTTGAAATATAGCTTGCGCCTAATTGATTCGCGCTCCAAGTTGTTTTTGGTGGTAATGGGAGTAGTCCACAGATGTATTTATAGGTACCTGGTGTGCGAGCCATTAGAGGGCCATTGGCCTCGTAAGCATCTAGATCTGTTTGACTTAGATACATCTTTTTTGGGAGGCTTGTTGATTGAAGTAACGTGTTACTGTTTAGATCATAGTAGCGCGTTACCTGAGAATCATTTGTTACTAGATTCATGATTCAACAATAGCTAACATTGGTATGTAATTTATCCACCCTCGGTCCATATGATCTGGCTGAGAATCTGATTCAATAATCCAAGCATGCATATCCCCATCATCAGGAATTGACCCAATTAGCAGCACTCCATTTTGCTTGAATGATTCCGAAGTTTTAGCTGCAAGTAAGCAGCGCTGAAGACATCGTTCATCTCGATGGATGGCTTGCTCGGGAATTAGTGCAATTTCTGACATCGCTTCTTTTGTGGTTGCGAAAATATTTCTTTTTAATCCTGCGTAAAGCATGGAAAGAAAAAAATGGTTATTTCCAATCCACAAAAGTCTATCGTGCATTTGATTGAGTTGACGGAAATTTTTTTCGCTTAAGCGGCCTTCACTTGGGATTGGAGACCATTCACAGTTAAATGGATGCTCGCAAATTTCAAGGGCACTACGTACTTTTTGATTTATATCGTCGAAAAGTGAATGTGGTTTATACACATGACGAAGAAGACTGCCAGTTAAAGGGCTTATGGTCCACCAAAACCCCTCAAATTCTACTGGCAGCCTGACTGCGTGGAGCATTAAAGCTATTAGCCTTTATACCATGTTGCAGGTTGAACAAAATTATCGGATCTACCATTGCTCCAGCCGCTACGAATTCGGCTCGATTTGGCAATAACTGTTGAGGAGGTAAATAATTGACGCAATAAATTCAAAATCATGATGCACCCTTTCATTATCAATTGGAATTGCTGATTAACTACTAATCAACAATTAATTCTATACTAGTTTTAATAATAATTAGATATACTTTTTATTAACTTTGGACAATTCTGGGCCTAGGGTTTTCCATGAATTTAGTGTCTATTTTCCGCTCTATATGCATGAAATTAAATTTTAAGGCGTTACCATTGTTTTTTATGTTCGCTCTTCAAATGTAAGGGATTTTTTATGCTCAAGGTCCAAAGCTAAATGAAACATATATTCATATTAATGTGCATCTTTTTCTCTTTAAGAGCTTACGGACAGCTTTGGCAGCCTGTTGTCGAGTCTGACGATGGCTCTGTTTATTCATACGATCCAGCAACAGTCAAACGAGAGGGTGACATAGTTACCTATTGGGAATTATCCGACTACTCGAAACCACTAAAGTCGGGTCATCTTATAGTTGCATCATCAAAATCAAAAATAATTCAAGACTGTAAAAATAATAGATACAAAGTTGGTGATCTTATGGATTACGACGGTCACAAAGGTGCCGGAAATATTGTTAATGTTGTTATGGTGACGGAAACTAATTGGTACAAAGGTGGCGAAGGCTCAGTGAATGAGGTGATGAAGGATTTAGTTTGCAAAGAATAATGGGCTGAGAATCTTAGGCTTTGTTAGCTTTGTAATTTTCATGGCCATCCTTAGACAATCTATTTATGTGTTGGCAATTGGTGCTGTAATTATCTATTTGGCTAGTTCGTATTTGTTGATACCACTTGGGTTGGTAGCCTGTGCATATTCTCGGCTCAAATGTTTCAAACAAATTACTTTTTTTAAAAGAAGGACTGATTTTGACTATTGTTATTGCGATCCTTTTAGCCCTAATATTTTGGGCCCTGATTAAAGATAAACCAAAAGGCTGGCTTTTAGGTAAGAGTCCGGTGCTTACCGCTGCAGCTTTCACCTTATTTTTTATTTCTTTGTGCCTTTACTATTTTGGCCTATTTGTAATGTTCTTAGATTCAACAACCTCAGAACAGGCATGGTATTACTGGCCGGCGATATTACTTTTGTTTTTTGGCATGCCCACTTTAGTTATTCTTGACAAAGGCGCTATGGCTAAAAGGGTCTTTCATGAGTCTCGCAAAGATTTTTTCAAACTTTCTCTTATATGTTTTTTTGGCGTAAGTGGAGTTGTTGGATATTTTTTGATTTACCTTCCTTGGACGGAGTCCTGGTTTAAAGAAAATAAAGTGCTGGGTTATTTGATTAACATTTTAATCTTTTCAATTCCTTGGCTATTATTCGTAACCAAAGGGCTTATAAAGAAACAGATGCCTATTCGCTCAATAGTTAGCGATGTACTTAAAGGGACTATATTTTTTACATCCCTCTATTTTTTTTGCACCTATTGGGACGAGATAATTTCTGGGCTCGCCTCTAAATTTCATTATTTTTGGGTCGCTAAAGGCTTTGCTATCTTTGGTTTTATTTACATAATGTTCAAGGTATTTGAGGGCATTGATAATTGGAATAAGAGAAAATAATTAATCTATGGAATTCACTCATGGTGCACCTTATACCCGCACATCTCTTGGCGAGGTTATAAATGATGATCGAATAAAAACTAGTCGCGAAGGGATTATTTCCTCTGGTAATAACATTTTTTTGTTTGTAACGCTTGATAAAACCAAGCAACTAAATACAAAACTTCAATACAACGATTTTTTCGAGAGTGACTTATTTCACTGGGATTCTCAAACTACCCAAACCATCAACACTCCACGCATTCAAAAAATAGTAAAAGGTGAGGTTCAGATCCTTTTATTTGCGAGGGTTCATGAGAAAACGAAATCAAAAACCAACCCATTTATTTATTGTGGAAGGCTTTCATATAAGTCGCACAACCCCGACACCTCCAAACCTGTTCATATAATTTTTACCTGTCTGGACTATGCCGATGAGCCTAACGCTCAACTTGCTAAGATTTATGACTGGATACCTGCGCGTGATCAACCTAGAACGGCAAACTATCAGGCCGTTACCCCCAGGGTCAAGGCGGTTAACAAAAGTGCATCAGGCGGGCAAGGTTACTCAAGAGATCAGGCAGCCAAAGTGGCTACTGAATTGCATGCTATGAGGGCCGCAATAGATTTTTATGAAAAACTAGGCTATGAGGTTGTTGATACTTCGTCAAACGAATCTTTTGACCTTCTATGTGCCAAGGGTAACGAGGTATTAAAGGTTGAAGTAAAGGGTACGGCTAGTCTAGGTAAGCAGGTACTGGTAACCGCCAACGAAGTTAAAGAGGCAAGAATGTCAGGAGTAAAGACAGATTTGTTTATCCTCCATTCAATCAAAGTTATTGAATCCAAGGCTGCTGGTGGAATCATTAATCGAATTGAGTGCTGGAATCCCTCGGATGATAGCTTGGTGCCAACGATGTTTAAGCATTCAATTTCCTAGAAATTTTCAAAAAATTATCTGAGCTTGCCTCCTCTTGGAGCCTCTGGCTCGAGGGGGTGGGGTACCTGAAAAGTCGGGGTTGATTAGAAAAGAAGCCCCCGGGTGCCCTCAGGACTCTGAACGATGCAGGTTTAATGGTAGTAATTCTTCAGCGCTTTCATACGTTAATTTTTCAATTGCATCCCTTAGGGTTGCTAGCGTTCTGTGTGAATAGACCTTTGCGCCAGTGCTGCCTCGAATTTCATGCCCCACAATCATGTCGATAAGCTGCTCTTTAATATCAGCTTCAAGTAGTTTTGTTCTGACCGAGTGTCTAAAGCAATGAAAGTCGGGGTAGCCTACAAGGCCAATCTTGCCTCTATATTCCCCAAACCAATTTGAAAAATATCCTCCGGCCTTGTTTGTGCGCATTGGAAGTTTTGGCCAGAGACTGTCGTGATTTGCTAGTTGAATTCTCTTAACATATTCCATGAATCCCAGCTTTATAAGCAAACTATGCACTGGAATTTTTCTATTTGAGGCAGCTGTTTTTAATTTTTGATTGACACCATCGTTTGTGATTTCAATGTACGAAATGTCTGACTCGCTTTTAATATCGCAGGACCTTAGTTGTGTTAACTCGCTTATCCTAGCTCCGGTATAGAGTCCAAGAATAGGTAGCCAATAAGCCGCCTCGCTACCAGCCCTCCAATCTTTTAGAGGTTTATCTTTGGTAAACACTTCGCTGCTAAATAATATTCGTAATTCACCCTCCGTCCATGGTCTCCTTTTCTCTGTCGTTGAATATTTGAGGTTTATGCCTTGCCATGGATTCCTAGGGAGCAGTTCTAGCTCTACGGTT
>CAIYZI010000042.1 GCA_903930665.1 uncultured beta proteobacterium | reverse complement strand
TTTGGCGCCATTAGTCGGCTCTGCAATTGCTGGTTTCTTTGGAACAAAGCTAGGCGGCAATCGTATCGGCCATGGCGCTAGCCAATTTGTCTGCATCCTTGGTGTGATGATTGCTTTTGTTCTTTCTTGCAATGTTCTTATACAAGTCATGGATGGCTTTTATTTCAATGGCACGGTATATCGTTGGATGCAACTTGGTGAGCTCAATTTAGATATTGGTTTCTTAATTGATCCCTTAACTGCCACCATGATGTGTGTGGTGACCTTTGTGTCGTTGATGGTTCACATTTACACCATCGGATACATGAAGGGTGAAGAGGGTTACAACCGCTTCTTCTCATATATTTCTTTGTTTACTTTTGCCATGTTGATGTTGGTAATGAGTAACAACTTGTTGCAGCTCTTCTTTGGTTGGGAGGCTGTAGGCGTTGTTTCATATTTGTTGATTGGTTTCTACTTCGAGCGCCAATCCGCTGTTTTCGCCAATATGAAAGCCTTCTTGGTTAACCGTGTTGGTGACTTTGGCTTCATCTTGGGTATTGGCCTATTGCTGGCAAGTACAGGCTCGATGAACTACGACATTATCTTTTCACAGAACACAGCTTTAGCTGCGCAAACACTGCCAGGCACTGACTGGAACTTGCTTACCGTTATTTGTATCTGTTTATTTATTGGCGCTATGGGTAAGTCTGCCCAATTCCCATTGCATGTTTGGTTGCCAGACTCCATGGAAGGCCCAACACCAATTTCAGCATTGATTCATGCTGCGACCATGGTTACTGCTGGTATTTTCATGGTGTCACGGATGTCACCCTTGTTTGAGCTATCTGATACTGCATTGAGCTTTATTCTGGTCATTGGTTCGATTACAGCGCTCTTTATGGGCTTTCTGGGAATTGTCCAAAACGATATCAAGCGGGTGGTTGCGTATTCCACTTTGTCACAGTTAGGCTACATGACCGTTGCGCTGGGTGTATCTGCTTATCCAGTAGCTATCTTCCACTTGATGACCCATGCATTCTTTAAAGCGCTCTTGTTCCTTGCAGCTGGTAGCGTGATTCTGGGTATGCATCATGAGCAAGATATGCGTAAGATGGGCGGACTTTGGAAGTACATGCCTATTACCTGCTTAATGATGTTGCTGGGTAACTTGGCCTTGATTGGAACGCCGTTTTTCTCAGGCTTCTATTCTAAAGATTCGATCATTGAAGCAGTAGCTGCCAGCCATATCCCTGGCTCAAGTTTTGCCTACTTTGCGGTAATGGCCAGCGTATTTGTTACAGCCTTGTATTCCTTCCGCTTATATTTCTATGTATTCCATGGAAAAGCGCGTTGGGGTCATGCCGATGCCCATGCACATGATCACCATGACCATGCAGAGCAGGGCGATGATCATGCGCACCATGGTTTAGCTCCTGGTCAAAAACCTCATGAGTCTCCATTTGTTGTGACCTTGCCATTGATTCTTTTGGCTATACCTTCAGTCATCATTGGTTTCTACACCATCGAGCCGCTGTTGTTTGGTACTTATTTCGGCGATTCCATTTTTGTGGATATCAGCAAGCATCCAGCAATGGTTGAGTTAGCTGAAGAGTTCCATGGCCCAGTTGCTATGGCGATACATTCACTGACTTCACCTGTACTAGGTTTGGTTGTCTTGGGCGTTCTCACCGCAGCTATTGGATATCTTTGGGCACCGAAGTTACCTGCTAAGGTTGCTGAGGCTTTCGCTCCAATTAAGAAACTTTTGGATAATAAATACTATCTCGATGATCTGAACCAAGCTGTTTTTGCTAAGGGCTTGCTTTGGATAGGCGGTGTCTTATGGCATCGCGGTGATCAAAAAATTATCGATGGATTCTTGGTTAATGGCAGTGCGCATGCAGTAGGGCGCTTTGCTGGTGTGATCCGTCATTTGCAATCCGGCTATCTCTATCACTATGCTTTCGCAATGATTGCGGGCTTAGCGGTATTGTTAGCTTGGGTTTTGTACGCTTACCTGCCTTTTGTTCGCTAGGCCTTTGTTACTTAAGTAGCCATCATGATTCTTTCTTACGCCATCTGGATTCCGATTTTCTTTGGAGTCATCATTTTGTTTTACGGTTCTGAAAAGCCTTCAGCCGGAGTACGCTGGTTAGCACTCGTTGGTGCCGTTATTGGATTTATTGCCACATTGCCTTTGGTGATTCAGTTTGATCTGGCCAACCCAGGCATGCAGTTTGTTGAAAAGATTAGCTGGATCCCACGTTATGACATCAACTATCACCTAGGTATTGATGGTATTTCTGTATGGTTCATTGTGTTAACAGCATTCATCAATATTTTTGTGGTGATCGCTGCTTGGGAAGTTATTGATACCAAGGTATCTCAGTACATGGCTTCATTCATGATTCTTTCAGGTCTCATGATTGGTGTATTTGCTTCCTTAGACGCATTATTGTTCTATGTCTTCTTCGAAGAAGAACAAGCCTTTGAAGAAAGCAAGCCAGAAATCATTCATAAACATGGTGTCAATTCAGAGATTCTTCTTAAAATTTGCCAGTATTTAGATATTAGTATGTATGGCTTT
>CAIYZI010000041.1 GCA_903930665.1 uncultured beta proteobacterium | reverse complement strand
TATTGAAAAAAGCAAAATTGCTCTGTAAGCCAAGCATTAAAAAGTTCGGAGAGGCGGTAGAGTGGTCGAATGTACTTGACTCGAAATCAGGCGTAGGGTCAAACCTACCGAGGGTTCGAGCTCCCCTCCGCTGTAAATTCTGTAAGTTATTGATTTATAAAAATATTATTCAATAAGCCCCGTGTACCGCGGGTCTTTTGCCTATTGCAATTTCTCTGTTTTGAGTATGCGCCCCTCTTTTCTAAGAATTCAACCTAGTTTCTCAGTAGTCATTGTTTACGGTAGGTTAGGTTAATTTACGGGCAAACTGTAAGGCCGCTATCGGCCAAAAGCAATCAATCAAAAAGTAATACCAATTAACTGCGTTGATTTCAGCGAAATGGGCGGCACAATTATTAGCTAGCGCTCGAAGAGGCCTCACCTAATGCCACAGTCATTCAGCCTATACCCATCAATACATAGAACTTGGTTTGCCATATCTACATCAAGTTAGATGTATTTAATAGGCTAAATCGGCATAGCTTAAATTAGTAAGGGGTAAGATAACAAGTCGACCCATATAAAATTAGCTAAATGAATAAAAATTCGGATCATCATTGCGGCCAAGTCGTTGCTGGCATAGCAGGGTTTGGGACTTACGTTCCAGCCGCTCAAATCAGTGCAGCAGAGCTCGCAAGGCGGGCGAACATCCCAGTTGAGAAATTGACCGATGGAATTGGGTTTACTCATATTCATAAGGCGAATGATGAAGAGCATCCTTTTACTATGGGCTTAGCTGCTGCAAGAGAGGCGCTATTGGATGCGGGAGTTAAAGGCGAGGAAGTTGATCTGGTTATTTTCGTCTCTGGCAGCGATTATGACTACCGGAACTGGTGTCCTTCGAGTGCCGTAGTTAGGGAGTTAGGTTGTCGCCATGCTTATGCATTTGAGGTTCGTAATGGCTGTGCTGGTGGGAATCTGGCTTGTAACATAGCCATCGGATTGATGGGTCGCGATTCTTCAATCAAGACGGCATTAATCATTTGCTCTGATACCTTATCCAGAATTATTTCCCCGGAAATTCCAGAGTGCCATCCTTTGCTTTACTTTGGTGATGGGGCTGCTGCTGTAGTTCTCAAAAGAAACCATCCGCGCTACCAATTATTAAGCTTTGCAGAACACACTGATGGAGATCTTGGAGATTTGTTGAGGATTGAGGCCGGTGGCACTCGCCATCCGATTACTCCAGACTTTAAAGATTGGACAAACACCTACGCAAAAGTAGATTCAGCTGCATTTGCAAATTTGATTGATAAGGTTTATCTGAAGGAGTATCTGGCGGTGATCAATAAAGCGCTAGAGCGTTCTGGGCACACAGTCTCGGAAATGGAATTTATCCTAATGAACCAGGTCAAAAATTCATTGCGGGCTCATATTTTGGAGGGCATCGGAATGCCAGAAGATCACACTTATGTCACTCTCGATGAGTTTGGGCATATGGGGCCAGCAGACTGCTTGTTTACGATGGCAAAAGCCCATAGAGAAGGGCTTCTTCCTGAAGGAAAATTAGCTATATTAGCCTCAAGTGGTCTGGGATTTTCTTGGGCAGCGAGCATTATTCGTTGTTAGTAATTTCAGAATTCACTTCAATGCCTCTTTTGGGTCTTGTATTCAACCCCCCGTTGCAATAGCAATAGATTGGGCAAAATCTACTGCCAAGCATCCATTGTTGATGTAGGAAAGTTTTAGTCATCAAACGATGTGCTTTCTTTAGTTTAGGCTCAGTGAGCTCATAACTTAGCCCAAAGCCCCGTTTTCTACAAAAGCGTAACTAATCTGTATGTCGCAACTTGTAATTTCAAGGGTATTTCTCCCCTGTGCCCAATTCAAAATATCGAACATTTGTTAAGTACTAATATAAATTGATCTATTTGGGCTTCATTTATTTAAATTAGATGCAGGAATGTACCGCTTAGTGAGTTTTTGGTAACTCATTACACGCCTATAAATCTGTCATGCAACAAAACACAAAATAGTGAGATCACATTAGAATGTGGCAAGGTATAAGCGCATTTTTAAAGGGATTTTGAAAATTAATGAGCTTTGCAAATATGAAATATTGAGATGCAATATTTCTAAGGGCAATTCAGTGGTTCAACTACAATCAAAACGCTAACAATTTTCAATTTTAAATGGTTACTTTAGTAACTTCTTTATCGCCACCATTTCAATAAAGGATGAACAAGTAATGCCAGCTCAGAAGATTCGTAAGCAATATATCTCCCTGTTTTTACTTCTTTCAGCATTGATGGGCGTGGTCTCTATCTTTGTGCTTTACGAAAATTATTCCCTTTACAGAAATGCTCAAAAAGAAGAATTGGTTCGTGAGGCTTATATCTCGAACTCCCTGTTGGAGGCGGTGCTGGGTGATGCTGCAAAAATATTAGATGTTGCTCAGCCTAAGTTTGAGGCAGAGATTAATGCGGATGCCCTGACAGATGAGTCCGCCTACAGAATTCTCAATGCATCTCACGCAGCCTTTAGTGCGCTCCAGTCCAATGGCGTATTTCAGTTGTCTGTCTATATTGATGAGCACGGTATGGCTCGAGCAACGAGTAATGGCTTGGAAAAGCCCCCTTTAGATTTATCAAATCGGCTCTATTTCAAAACGCTTAAAGAAAACCCGAAGCTTACCTATGCAATTGGTAATTTAGTGCTTGCAAAAACAACGGGACTTCTCACATTTCATATTGCCAAACCACTTCTCGATAAGACGGGAAAATTTCGTGGAATTATTACCCAGCAAGTCGCCGCTGATGAGTTGGCAGCCCACCTTGCAAACTCACTTTAAGTTCTGGCGAACACTCAAATCCTTGTGAATTTACAAGGTGGCAATGTTGCCTTTATGTACCCAATGTCCAATGAAAAAGAGGATGTCAATTTTCATCTATCGCTGTATATCGATGAGCAGGTTCATGCTGATGGTAAAGGTTCTGGAGTGGTTGACATTGGAGCCGCGAAAGATATTGCAGGGCCCTCTTATGTGGGGTATGTTACATCTGCTAAATATGGGTTAATTACCACCGTCTCCTTGCCTGCAAAGGTGATTCTGATTGATTATTTAAAAAATAGCTTACTACTGATTTTGATGATCGCGTTTGCTTATATTGCCTTGGCCCTTATTCTTTTGCGATTCTATAAAAATGGACTAAGGCTGGCCATGTCCTTAATGGTGTCATTTACTGATTCTCTTACGGGTCTGCAAAATCGCCGCGCCTTTGATACAGAGTTTCCTAAATTTTGGAAAGAGGCGCAACGTAGCCAAAATCCTATCAGCGTTCTCTTTATTGATATTGACCACTTTAAGATCTTTAATGACGATTATGGCCATGATTGTGGGGACCAGGCCCTCATCGCCGTAGCAAAAGTGATTCAACAATATGCATCTAGACCATTGGATTTTTGTTGTCGATGGGGTGGGGAGGAGTTTGTCGTGTTATTACCTGAAACGGATGAGCGTGGCGCAATTTCATTGGCTAATGAGATTTTGGTTGGCGTGCGTAATATCTACTTAAATTTCCCTAATGATAAGCATCCAAAGATTACCGTCAGCATTGGCATTGCTACTGCGATAGTTACCGAAATCAATAGGACTGATGATTTGGTTGATATGGCTGATAAGGCCATGTATATGGCTAAGCAGGGCGGTAGAGACCGCTATTCATGCTAGAAATTTTTGCCATATTACCGGT
>CAIYZI010000040.1 GCA_903930665.1 uncultured beta proteobacterium | reverse complement strand
GCCCTCCTTTGTGCGTTGCAATAATTCATATTCATGACGTGAGTATAGAAGTTTTCATGCGAATTGAAATAGGTAGTGCCCATAACCAACAAATACCCCCTTTCAATATTGTCGTTGTACTAATGCAACAATTACATACAATAAAATTGTATAATAATGCTTATATAATACAAGATAATATACTACTAATCTGACAAACCTATATTCTATATGGCTGAGCGGGTGATTATTATTTGCGTATAACGGGCTTTATGTCAAACAAGAAATACAATATTATTGCTTTAATATTAAAATAAACATTATTAAATTGCATTATCTATACTTGCGGAGCAAGTACGAAAAAGGATTAGCAATGGAATATGACAAGTTCACCGCCCAGCCTAAAGAGCTAGGCATCAAGAAAACCGAATTCATGCGCTACATGGACATGAATACAGGCACTATCAGCCTATGGAGTAAGACGGGCAAAGTTCCGCGCTGGGTTCAGGCGCATTTGGAGCTAATGCTTAAAGCCAAGAATATGCGGCTAGATTTATCAAAATATCAAATACATAGCGATAAAAAGGAGAAGCTATGAAACTAATCCCTAAGCAAGGGAGGTTCTGCCTGAAATATATCGAGCTCGGAAATGCGAGTGAGTCTTGTAGACAGTCTTATGATGCTCGGAATATGAAACCCACTTCAGTTAATGGTAAGGCTGCACTATTGGGATGACATTAATACTGTGACAGTTTGGGAGCTCACTTCATGAGCCTCTAATTTTTATATCGACGCAATGAACTTAGTACTCAAATAAACAATCCCACAAGATAGCTGGAACCTCGGGCGGCACAAAATCGCCATCTTCCCAGCGTGGATCATCGTAGCCATCTGATGCAAAACCAGGTACTAGTTCGATATTGCACTCTTTTGATAGGAGTTCATAACCCAGCTCTGTGAGGATTTCCTGTATTAATTTCAGATGGGGTTCCAATTGAGGTCAATTCGAAAAATGGCGCATCAAATATTCATTGAACATTGGCACGGTAAAACCAATATCACCATGAGAGGGGCTATATATCATTCCTTTGCTAATGATTTGGGCTCGACGCGGGCCTAATGTTTGCAGTTTTTCACCCAAGGCATCAGCTACATCAGAAGATTTGTAGGGTCCGCTACCTAGTCTTGCCATCGCGATCACATATTCGCGCTCTTTAGGGGTAAGCCGATCAAACCGAACTTTAAAAAATCCATCATCAAGTCTTTTGGTTGCCTCCGCAGCAGCAGCTATTGCATCAATCAAATCAATCTCATCTTCTTGTGCAAGATTCCAGCATTGGTAACCCCATTCTTGCAAAAAGTACGGGTAACCCTTGGTTTTCTTGATGATTTCATTAATTGCCTCATCGGAAATATCCTGACCCTCCTCAACTATAGGTTGCTTGATAGCAATTTTTGCATCTTCTGGAGCTAGTGGACCAACCGCCGGATAGTGAAAAAGTCGCTCAGCGTAGGACTTGGCATCTCCTGATAGGGCGGCTACCTGCGGTAATCCGGCCCCAAAAAATAAAACGGGTAACCCCTTTTGATTAACTTTATGTAGGGCCACTATTAGAGCCCCAAGATCTTTTGCTTTTAGGTATTGAACCTCGTCGATTAAGAGTGTCCATGCAATATTTGCGG
>CAIYZI010000039.1 GCA_903930665.1 uncultured beta proteobacterium | reverse complement strand
GGTCGTTCGTAGCCAGGTCAATTTGTTTTAGCTCGCCGCTCACGCGATCCACAACCATAACTTCCCGACTGTCCTGGAGTTGGCCAGTATCTTTGAGCTGGCCGCGCACCTCATCGTTGATGCACTCAACTGCCAGGTTGGATCCCGCGATCGCCACGGTTTTCTCAGCGCCATAAGTTTCGATATTCGCAATCTGGCGGCTTGCAATGTCCTCAACTGCCTTTGCGAACGTCTTTTCGACCGTTACGCGGTCGTTCTCCACATATTTCGCCATGGCCACTGCCGCCTCGCCTTGGCTTATTTCCTTAACCGCCCCACGCTCCCATTCGGCCTGCTGTCGCTGGTTGTCTTCAAGTCGTGCATGGCCTACGGCCTGTGCCACATGGGGAAATGGGTTGCCCGCTCCCACCGGCTGCATTTGTTTCTGGTCGCCCACCATGATCAGGGTGGCTCCAGCGTCAGCCACGGCTTTGTCAAGCTTGGCGATGGCCAATGCGTCCACCATACCGGCCTCATCGAGCACCACGACCGTCTTTGTATCGAGTTGCACCTTGCCGTTGTCTATCCCATAGTTCAAACGCGTCAGGTTGATAGATTCAATTGCAGACGCCGCCATCAGTTCAGCGCTTTGTTTACCACCTGTAGACGTGCCGATAACCGTGAAACCTTGGTGCTCGTAGACCTCGCGCAGTGCAAACATGGTCGTCGATTTGCCGGCACCAGCGTCCCCCACCAGTACCTTGACTGCGCCCTTCTGTCCTGCCAGTTGATGGATCACAGCCCGCTGTTCGGAATTCAACTTGAAGTTGTCAATGCCTGTCATTCGGGCCTGCACCGCTTCGGCCTTGGCGATGGAGCGCTCAATCACATCGCGCGGGATCACGTTTTTGGTCTCGAACTGTCGCTGTGTAGCGCTCCGAATGACGTCGCGCTCAGCCTTAAGCAATTCCTTGGTGGTGAAGGCCTGCCCTTTGGTATCTTTCCCCCCATCCAAGCGCTCTAAAGCCACGGCGGATGCCTTGGCTTGGAGCGCCAGGTTTGCGGCCTCTGCAGGGCTCAGGATGCAGATTCCGGCGCGATAAGCATGCGTCAATATTTGCGGATCGCGAATAATGGCGTCGTGCTGGGTGGCGTTAGTCAACACCACTTGGGCATCCGGCTTTTGCGGCTGCTGTAGGCTGGTTACTGTGCCTTGGTCATGCCGTCGCAACTCGTCAGGTTGCTCGGATCGCTGGTGGACCAAGTAATTAGGTGCATCACGCGGCAATAGCACTTCAGCTCGTTGGGACTGGTCATCCACACTGAGGCTGGACAGCGCTCGCACACTGTTGAGGGGCTGGACACCTTCAAGAGTGGGTGATCTTGATAGGCTCGCAGGCGTCCTAAAGTAGCGCTCTGGTAATCCAAAGCTACGCTTTCCTGGTCCTGTACTTCCAGCGGCTGCGCCGCTTGGGTTTGCAGCGTTTGTTCGCTGCTCTCGCTTGTGTTGGTCATGACTTGATTCCTTTACTGGTTGTGTTTGACGATCTTTTGCAAGGTCTTGACCAGGTTGCTCAATCGGTGGGCGCGTGGGTTTGGCCTGCTCGGCAGTGAATCCGTGGGCCGCAACCTGGGCAGCCCACTTCTCCCGCAAAACAGGCATGTCAATTTCGCCTTTGGCGTTACGAGTTTTCAGATTGGCTACGGCTGCAGCAGCGGCACCCGTTGAACCCGTACGGCGCAATTCGGCCTCGATTTGCTGCCGTCTGGTTGACTGTTCGCGCTCCAATTCCTTGGGAACAGCCACGATCCGAAACGTTTCTTGGCCG
>CAIYZI010000038.1 GCA_903930665.1 uncultured beta proteobacterium | reverse complement strand
ATCAGGGAGGCAAGGCTGAGGATGCAGAACTATTAAAGGATCCAACATTTGTTCCAAGATCCGCGATTTGGTATGAAAGAATTTGGGACCATTTCGCCTATGAAGTTCACGCGCACATGCCTTACGCTCACGATAGCGAAGGTAAGAAAATCAACGTTGTTCTGACCGAAACTGTCTACCCGGGAGCCAGCGGATTTGCTTCCAGTGCTGAGTCAATGGGATTGGAGCCAATTGCCATGAAGTATGGTTCCTCCGTTACGCCTCACGAATTTACCCACGTCATCCAATTTTATTCTGGTGGGTTCCGTGATAAAGATACGGTTGGTTGTTTTTGGTGGGGGCAGTTTCCTGCAAATATTTCCTTTGCGTGGTTTAACTTCCGACAATTGGAGCGATCTGAGTTTGATGGGTAAGGTCATGGACTACCTGTGGCATTTGGTTTTGCCGATTACCGCTTCAGTTTTGGGAAGCTTTGCTGTAGTGACTATGTTGACCAAGAATTCATTTTTGGAAGAGATTCGTAAGCAGTATGTATTAACTGCTAGAGCAAAAGGGCTGACTGAGAAGCAGGTTTTATGGAAGCATGTTTTCCGCAATGCGCTCTTGCCTTTGGTAACAGGCTTTCCTGCAGCGTTTATTGGGGCTTTTTTTACGGGTTCATTGTTAATCGAAACTTTATTTTCTTTAGATGGGCTCGGCTTGCTTTCTTATGAGTCAGTGATGCGTCGTGACTACCCGGTGGTCTTTGGTACTTTGTACTTATTCACCTTAATAGGTTTATTCACCAAGCTCATTTCTGATCTTTGTTATATCTATGTGGATCCTCGCATTCAGTTTGGTGCTGGAGGTGGATCATGAGTCGCTGGCAACGCTTTAAAAATAGCCGCAGAGGCTATTCCAGCCTTTGCATTTTTTGCATTCTGTTTGGATTAAGTTTGTGCACCGAATTGATAGCGAACGACAAGCCATTAATCGTGCGCTATGACGGGCATTTCTATTTCCCAATTGTCCATAGCCAACCTGAGACGGTTTTTGGTGGTGACTTTGCGACACCGACCGATTTCTTGGACCCTGATATTCGTCACAACATCACTAGCAATGGAAATTGGGCGATCTATCCCATCATTCCTTATAGCTTTGAAACCTTAAATTACTTTTCCCAGGTTCCCAATCCTGCGCCACCCTCTGCGGAAAATTGGCTGGGCACGGACGATCGAGGGCGTGATGTTTTATCACGCCTAATTTATGGATTTCGCTTATCCATTCTATTTGGTCTTGCGCTCACTATTGTGGGGGTTAGTGTGGGCATTATCACTGGTGCATTAATGGGATTCTTTGGCGGTAAATTTGACTTAATCTCTCAACGCTTAATCGAGATTTGGTCTGCAATGCCAGAACTGTATCTCTTAATTATTTTCGCTTCTATCTTTAATCCCAGTATTTGGCTCTTAATTATTTTATTGGCAGCTTTTGGGTGGATGGGTTTATCGGATTACGTGCGGGCGGAGTTTTTTCGCAATCGCTCTTTAGAATATGTGCGAGCAGCCAGGGCACTTGGCTTAACCAGTTTTCAAATTATGCGTCGCCACATTCTGCCTAATAGCCTTACCCCAGTCATCACCTTCTTACCATTTCGGATGAGTGCAGCGATTTTGTCCTTAACGAGTTTGGATTTCTTGGGCTTGGGTGTTCCTCCGGGTACCCCCAGCTTAGGCGAACTCCTTTCCCAAGGAAAAAATAATCTGGATGCGTGGTGGATTTCTTTATCCACCTTTATTGTTTTGGTCTCCACTTTATTGTTGCTAACGTTTATGGGTGAAGCTTTACGTGATGCCTTTGATTCTCGGAAATCTGGTGGCATCAGTGGAGGGCGCTCATGAGTACCGAGCCATTACTCCGCTATGAAGATTTTTGCATTTCTTTTGGCTCTGGTCGCCGCGAAAAGTTTGCTGTTAATCATCTAGATCTAGAAATTGGTGTGGGGGAGCGAGTAGCTTTAGTTGGCGAGTCGGGGTCTGGCAAGACCTTAACGGCACTTGCGCCATTAAGGCTAGAGCCAGAGGGCGCAAAAGTCAGTGGACGGATTTTGTGGAATGGCAAAAAAGAGGGTCGCCACGCGACTTCTGCTGAACCAGTAGATTTGCTGTCATTGCCTATCAAAGATATTCGAAAAATCCGTGGGCGTGAGATTGCCATGGTTTTTCAAGAGCCCATGACAGCCTTAAATCCGCTCTTTACGATTGGCAATCAAATTGTCGAAGCAGTTCAAATTTTTGAGCCACTAATCTCAAAAGCCCAAAGTATGTCTGCGGCAATTGAGTTGTTGAAAAAGACGGGCATCCCAGAGCCAGAGAAACGCTTTCATTCATACCCGCATCAGCTCTCTGGAGGTCAACGCCAACGCGCCATGATTGCGATGGCTTTGGCGTGCAAGCCACGTTTGTTGATTGCTGATGAGCCTACTACCGCTTTAGATGTTAGTTTGCGTCTACAGATCCTGGACTTGTTAAAGGATCTACAAGCGGAGGCTAAAGATGAGGGGGGCATGAGTATCTTGCTGATTACTCATGATCTCAACTTGGTAAAACACTTTGCTAATCGCGTTGCCGTTCTCAATCAGGGAAGATTGATGGAGGTAGGCACAACTAAACAGGTGTTCGAGCATCCTGAAAATAGCTATACGCAAGCTTTGGTCAATAGTGAGCCAGTTCGTGATGTGGCACCAGTGATGCCATTGGCTCCTGTATTGCTAAAGACTGAAGAGCTTTCTGTTGCATACCCTGGGTCGGAATCTTCTTCGTGGTTTAAGAAGCCCGCTCCCCATAAAGTTTTGCGTAAGGTGAGTTTTGCTCTGAAGCAAGGTCAGACCATTGGTGT
>CAIYZI010000037.1 GCA_903930665.1 uncultured beta proteobacterium | reverse complement strand
GTTAGCCAATGGATCATGGAAGCGAGTTTCAATACGACGACCCTTAGGACTTGAAACGTGCGGAATACGGATTGAAGCAGAACGGTTACGAGCTGAGTAAGCCAATTTCACTGGAGCCTCAAAACCTGGGACCAAACGCTTGTAAGAGTTTGTGCCTGGGTTAGTAATCGCATTGAGTGCCTTAGCATGCTTGATAATGCCGCCGATGTAGAACAGAGCAAACTCTGACAAACCTGCATAACCATTACCAGCAAACAAGTTCTCGCCGTTTTTCCAAACAGATTGGTGAACGTGCATACCAGAACCGTTGTCACCAACGATTGGCTTAGGCATGAATGTTGCTGTTTTGCCATAAGCATGAGCTACGTTTTGGATGACATATTTCTGCCAGATTGTCCAGTCAGCACGCTCTACTAATGTGCTGAACTTTGTACCCAATTCGTTTTGGCCTTGGCCAGCAACTTCATGGTGATGAACTTCGACAGGAATACCTAATGATTCGAGGATCAAACACATCTCAGAACGCATATCCTGGAATGTATCTACAGGGGCAACTGGGAAGTAACCGCCTTTTTTACCTGGACGGTGACCTGTGTTACCACCTTCGATTTCAGCAGCTGAAGACCATGGAGCTTCTTCTGAATCTACTTTAACGAAACAACCCTGCATGTCGGCACCCCAACGAACGCCGTCAAAAATGAAGAATTCTGGTTCTGGACCAAAGTAGGCAGCATCACCTAAGCCAGTGCTCTTCAAATAAGATTCACAACGCTTAGCGATTGAACGTGGATCGCGATCGTAACCTTTGCCATCAGATGGCTCGATCACATCACAAGTAATCACTAATGTTGACTCTTCATAGAATGGGTCAATGTAGCAAGCTGTTGGATCTGGCATCAATAACATGTCAGAAGCTTCAATACCTTTCCAGCCAGCAATAGAGGAACCGTCAAATGCATGACCGCTCTCAAACTTATCTTCGCCAAAAGCGGAGATAGGAACTGTTGTATGTTGCTCTTTGCCCTTTGTATCCACAAAGCGGAAATCAACGAATGTACATTCTTTCTCTTTAACTAACTTCATTACATCGGCGACGGTTTTCGTCATGCAAATCTCCTCTATTAACTAAATTCGGAACTCAAACTTAAGGTGTTTACCTTGTCTATTCCAGGCACTAAACATGCCTACTGGATGTAAGTAATTTACTGAAGCAAACAAACGGTAAACCTCATTATTGCACTAATTAAGTGCTCAATTTCGTCTTAAAAGACTCAAAAACCCTTAAATGCTTTATTTTGGTGCGCTTGCCACTTCTGATAGATCATGTATTTCATAGCCCAACTCTTGGGTCCCTGCGCGTAGGGCAACCCAGGCGCTCGATAGCAGTTCAGCATTCCCTTTGATTCCCAGTTCAATATGCCTATCGGCCATGATTCCGCCTTTAGCGGGATCTCCAACGGATGGAAGACTAAAGACCTTTACCCCTGGATAATTCGCTTCTATCCGCTCCATAAGCGGGGTTAAGGTCGATT
>CAIYZI010000036.1 GCA_903930665.1 uncultured beta proteobacterium | reverse complement strand
TATCCTGGAAATTTCCAAAAAATTGAATAAATGAGGGTGGCAAAAGCATGTAATTAAGGCTTGGCAAGCTCTAACTTAAGTTTGCTATCTCCTTCGATATACCAACGCCAAAAAACAGAGAATGAAAAATTAGCTTTTAACATTTGATTTACGCGATCTTTAGCATGCTGCCTTTCGGTTTGCCCTGTACTTTTTTCCGTCAATAAAATTCTTAGTTTTAGTAACTCCGAATACAGTTTAAAAAGATCATCAATTAATACGCTTCGGGTAATGCCACGTATGCCAGTATCTTCGGCGTTGTAACAACGCTCCAATAAGGCTACGGTATTTAAGATGATTTGATTGGCAGGGGTTTGTGTTGGTTTAACTAAAATGGGCTTGTCTGGCGAGGCCGGCATATTGCACTCTATTAGTCTAAAAACATCAAGATTGGCATCGCAACAATCCAACAAATTAACATGAGTGGCGCTCTTTAGGCTATTACAACGCGAACATGAGTAATAGAGGTTGCTCCAGTTAAATTTAAGATTGGGTATGCCTTTATGCGGAATGAAATGTTCAATTTCAGGATCCGGAAGATTGTCTCGTTCACAAAGATAGCATTTTCCAAGGAAGATTGAATGCAATTCTTTAATGAGAAGTGGATCGTTGTACGTGGTCGAATTTATTGCGAAGGGCTCCGAACCCCTTGTAACATTAAACATACTATCTATCCTGCAATGCAATTTTTGCTTTTAAATAGAATGCGCTAGAGCGGCTATCTAGTTTGTTTTCAAACGGTTTAACCTTATGCAATAACGAAGATAGTTGTTCGTAGTCAATTTCCTTTTCATTGACTTTTATTAACTCAGAAATCTTTAATATCAAATTAGAAAGAATTGGAGATGTGGGGTCAACTTTCAGCAGACCCTTAATGATTGCCTCATGTGAGTAAAACCAGATATCTTCATCAATTTGTTCGGATGTGCCAAGGTTATAAACAATGTCACCTTCAACCGAAGTTAAAACAAAAGGGGAGTGGGTTGAAGTTATAAACTGAATATTTGGAAATGAATTTTGAAAAAAGGGAAGAATGAGGCGTTGCAAAGATGGATGTAGGTGGGCATCAATTTCATCAATAAATACGACCCCTTTGATCTCCTTTGGGGTGACCTTAAAATACTCTGTTCTCATTAGTAGATCAGAGTAAATATCAAAAATTGCTGAGTAACCTGATGAGAGTGTTTGAAAGGTATATGGAGGCTTGCCATCCTGATGAATTGAAAACTTTAAATGTTCAGAATCAAAAGATAGTTTTGCGGATGGATCTTCCATTAGCTGTTGAAGATTTTGATCAAAATGAATAAACCACTGTCGTATATTTTCAGCAATTTCAGTGTCGATATTTTCACTGATTGCTAGTGATCTTCTGGTCTTAAGATTTACTAAATGTTGCTCTAAATTAGTGCCAAAATTGTTGTCTGAGTTTGTGCTAATTTGATTTTGTTGTTCCTTGTCAGATGCCAAACCAACCGCTGAATGTGTATGGGTAATTGCCGACATTCTCGAGGCCTTAAAATATTTCACCAAGGCAGTTTTTTTATCGATTAGGGTGGAAAATACTAAGTATTCTGGAATTATTATATCTAGCCCCGAAGTAATTTCATCCAACTCTTTCTGAATGCTCTTAATGCCATTCTGCATGTCAATGTGTTGTGTAGTGCCAATTGTCAAGGTCGCAAGTGCATTTTTATGATTCGCTAAATTACCCTCGATAGACAATCGATCAGCCATTTTTTTATTTACGATAAGTAACTTAGTTTTTCTGTATAGCTCTTCTAGAAATGATGTTTTTCCTGACCCATTAGGTCCAATAATGATTAGATTTTTTCCGTCTAGATTGATATCAATCTCTTTACTGGTATTTGGAATAAAACCTTTAATTTTTTGTATGTATTGATGACTCTATGATTTCATTGGCTGAGCACGATCTTCAGACTGCAATTGATAAGGCAATTCCAGAGGAGGCGCATCCTATTCGTGACTGGCTTGATCCTCTAATACTTGAAGAGGTGGGTTTTGGTGATGCTAATGCATTGCAGGCAGTAAATAAACGCAGGCCAGCTCGTGGAATTAGTCCGAGCGCATTTAATGCGACCAAGGAACAAGCAGTAAGAATCGGACAATTGGGTGAAGAGCTTCTTAATGCATTTTTTGGCTCTCACGTGCTTGATGATATTGAGTCTTACGATTGGGTATCTCAAGTCAATGCCATTTCACCATTTGATTTCGTCTAACCATGGACTCTGGTGTTATCCGCACCATTGACGCAAAAAGCACATCCGGTGGTTTTGACACCCCTTTGCATCTTTCAACTGCAGAAATTCGTTATGCGCTTAGCTCTGATGCGCCATATGACATTTATAGACTTTATGCGGTTACTGAGTCATCGGCCAAGTTGCGCATAGCCAAGGATATTCGGGGGGCATTAAAGGTAGTGGCCAATGTATTGACTGCATTTCCTGATGGCGTTTATCCAGACTCCATATCATTTCAGCCAAACTTTTTTACTTTTGCTTGCGATGAATTTTTTGTGGAAGGCCCTCTGTAGGCTAAATTCTTTTTCTTTGAAGGCTGACAATCGGATGCGGTTAAATAAGTATTGCGCATTGTTCAGAGAAAGTTAGTTGCCGTTAAATGAAAAGCGGTAGCTACATACTTACTTCTTGGTCTTTTAAGATAGTTTTCAATGGGTTGCGTTACCGTGGATTTTCAAGATGAGTGACGAAATTTCCAAGATGGCTGATTATCGTCACTAATTCCTTAAAGAATTTATGGCGATTTGCCCCTTGAAATCCTGGAATCCAGACCTATATAATCAGCACTCCCTCCATGTGAGTGCTAAACGGGATGTAAATGAGTAAATTTCCCCTAGTTTTTGCATGAAGAGGATTCAAGTCATTGATTTATATTGATATTTTATTTAGTTAACACTTACTAACTTAGGAGAAGGAATGAATCTGCGTCCTTTACATGATCGCGTAATCATTAAACGTTTAGATCAAGAATCAACAACTGCTTCCGGAATCATCATCCCTGATGCTGCTGCCGAAAAGCCTGATCAAGGTGAAGTACTAGCAGTTGGTCCAGGCAAGCGTGATGACAGCGGTAAGTTAAATGCACCTGACGTCAAAGTTGGCGATCGCGTGTTGTTTGGTAAATATGCAGGTCAAACAGTAAAAGTTGGTGTCGACGAACTTCTCGTTATGCGCGAAGAAGACATCATGGCTGTTGTTCAGAAGTAATTGAGCATTTAAGAAAGGAATTCAATCATGGCAGCAAAAGACGTTGTATTTGGAGATAGCGCCCGTACCAAGATGGTTGAGGGTGTCAATATTCTCGCTAACGCAGTGAAAACAACTTTGGGACCAAAAGGTCGCAATGTCGTAATGGAGCGTTCATTCGGCGGCCCACTCGTTACTAAAGACGGTGTAAGCGTAGCTAAAGAAATCGAACTCAAGGATCGACTTCAAAACATGGGTGCTCAGATGGTTAAGGAAGTTGCTTCCAAAACTGCTGACATCGCTGGTGACGGTACAACTACCGCTACTGTTTTGGCTCAATCTATCGTTCGTGAAGGCATGAAATATGTAGTTTCAGGCCATAACCCTATGGATTTGAAGCGCGGCATCGACAAAGCAGTTTCCGCAGCAATCGAAGAGCTCAAAAAAATCAGCAAGCCTTGTACAACTACTAAAGAAATCGCTCAAGTTGGCTCAATTTCAGCTAATAGCGATTACAGCATTGGTCAGCGTATTGCTGAAGCAATGGAAAAAGTAGGTAAAGAAGGTGTAATTACTGTTGAAGATGGTAAGTCACTGGAAGATGAGTTGGAAGTTGTTGAGGGTATGCAGTTTGATCGTGGTTACCTCTCTCCTTACTTCATTAATCAACCTGAAAAACAAGTGGCTGTATTGGAAAGTCCATACATCCTTTTGTTTGACAAAAAAGTTAGCAACATCCGTGATTTGCTCCCAGTACTCGAGCAAGTTGCAAAGTCAGGTCGTCCACTATTGATTATTGCTGAAGATGTTGAGGGCGAAGCCTTGGCAACTTTGGTTGTAAACAACATCCGCGGCATCATCAAAACTTGTGCTGTTAAGGCTCCAGGATTTGGCGATCGTCGTAAAGCAATGCTGGAAGACATCGCTATTTTGTCTGGTGGCACTGTTATTGCTGAAGAAATTGGTCTCACACTTGAGAAAACAACTCTTGAGCACTTGGGTCAAGCTAAGCGGATCGAAGTAGGCAAAGAAAACACCATCATCATTGATGGCGCTGGCGATGCTAAAGCGATTGAAGCTCGCGTGAAGAACATTCGTGTTCAGATCGAAGAAGCTACTAGTGACTATGACAAAGAAAAATTGCAAGAGCGCGTTGCTAAGTTGGCAGGCGGTGTTGCAGTGATTCGTGTTGGTGCTGCTACTGAAGTAGAAATGAAAGAAAAGAAAGCTCGTGTTGATGATGCATTGCATGCAACTCGTGCTGCTGTTGAAGAAGGTATTGTTCCTGGCGGTGGCGTAGCATTGTTACGCGCTATGCAAGGTATCAAAGGATTGAAGGGCGATAACCCTGATCAAGACGCTGGTATTAGTATCGTATTGCGCGCTATGGAAGAGCCACTTCGCATCATCGTATCTAACGCTGGCGACGAGGCAAGTGTTGTTGTTAATGCGGTATTGGCTAGCAAGGGTAATAACGGCTACAACGCAGCAACTGGTGAATATGGCGACCTCGTAGCTCAAGGCGTGATCGACCCAACTAAGGTGACAAAAACTGCATTGGTTAATGCAGCTTCTGTTGCGTCCTTGTTGTTGACAACTGATTGTGCAATCTGTGAAGCGCCAAAAGATGAATCATCTGGTGGCGGTATGCCTGATATGGGTGGAATGGGCGGTATGGGTGGAATGGGCGGCATGATGTAATTGCCCAATTTCCTCAGCTACCTAGCTGTAGAAGCAGAAACGCCTGGTTCAAAAGACCAGGCGTTTTTTTATTTGTTACTTTGATATCTGTTGTAATTAGGGTCGATCATTAAAAGAGCGTAATGTAAAAAGGCTTGCCTATTAGAGCAAGCCTTTTTAGTGGTTAGAGCCTTAAATCTATTGGCTTAAATCCTCACTCTACCGCTTTAACCATCTCCTCAACGACCTTTTTCGCATCACCAAAGACCATCATGGTTTTATCCATATAGAAAAGTTCATTGTCTAGACCAGCATAGCCAGCAGCCATAGAGCGCTTATTCACAATGATCGTTTTAGCTTTAAAGGCTTCCAAGATAGGCATGCCAAAGATGGGGCTACCTGGAGTACGTGCTGCCGGGTTAACTACGTCATTAGCACCAAGCACCAACACCACATCAGCTTGTCCAAAATCACTATTGATATCTTCCATCTCGAATACTTGGTCATAAGGAACTTCAGCTTCAGCCAGAAGAACGTTCATATGCCCAGGCATACGACCAGCAACAGGATGAATTGCATATTTAACCGTCACACCGTGATGCGTGAGTTTTTCGGTGAGTTCTTTTAGGGCATGCTGGGCGCGTGCAACTGCGAGGCCATAACCAGGAACAATAATTACAGTGTCAGCATTTTCCATTAAGAAAGCCGCATCTTCTGGCGAGCCAGTTTTGTAATTCTTAGGGCCGCTATCATCACTGCCGCCAGCAGAAGCTTCAGCTCCAAAACCGCCGAGCAGCACTGCCAGAATTGAACGATTCATTGCCTTACACATAATGTAAGAAAGAATGGCTCCAGATGATCCTACGCATGCACCAGCAATAATCAATACTGGATTGTTCAAAGTGAAACCAATACCTGCAGCAGCCCATCCGGAGTAGCTATTGAGCATCGATACAACCACCGGCATGTCTGCTCCACCAATTGGAATAATTAATGTCACGCCTAATACCAAAGCAACAGCGCACATTGCTAGGAAGGCTGCGTGACTACCAGTTAAATAGTAGGTTACGCCCGCGCCAACCATTGTGATCGCTAAGATGAGGTTAATTAAGTGCTGCCCACCAAAGCTCACGGGTTTACCGCTGACCTTGCCAGATAATTTACCGAAGGCAATGACAGAGGCGGTAAAGGTGATCGCTCCAATAAATGCGCCAATAAAGAGTTCAATCTTTTGCGCGCCAGTGTGGTCATGTGCAGGGTTGAATACCGCAGCTATTGCAATCAATACAGCAGATAAGCCTACGAAAGAATGCATCAGAGCAACAAGCTCTGGCATTTTTGTCATTTGTACGCGTTTAGCGGCAATGGTGCCGATAATTGCACCGGCAACAATCGCACCAATGATCAAGGAGAAAACAGGTTTGAAGTCAGGAATTGCGAAAGTGGTAATCACGGCAAGCAACATGCCGATCATGCCAAAGGTATTGCCTTGACGAGAAGTGGTTGGTGAGGATAGTCCACGCAAAGCGAGGATGAACAACACTGAAGAAATGAGATAAGAAATGGCTGTGATATTTGACATGAATTTGGTCTCTTTATTGGTCTTTTTCTATTTTTATTTAGTTCCAGCCGCATCAGCCTTGGGGGCTTTTTTCTTGAACATTTCAAGCATGCGACGGGTGACCATGAAGCCACCAAAAATATTGATCGATGCTAGGAAGACAGCAACTGCACCGATCACACTAGTAAGGGTGATTTCATCTCCGCCAATGACTTCAGTCTGTAGGAGGGCGCCAACAATGATGATGCCCGAAATCGCATTCGTTACGGCCATGAGTGGGGTGTGCAATGCAGGGGTAACATTCCATACCACGTGATAACCAACAAAAATGGCGAGCACAAAGACAGTGATGTTTTGAACTGTAAGGATGCTTTGAAAGGCAGCGAGATCCATGGTGTTTCCTTCGTATGAATAAGTTCTATGAGTTTTTACGGATCGCTTGGCCATCACGACACATTAAGCAGGCAGTAACAATGTCGTCATCACTTGGAATAACTAACTTCGCCTCTTGATCAATGATGAG
>CAIYZI010000035.1 GCA_903930665.1 uncultured beta proteobacterium | reverse complement strand
GTAAATATTATATCTACAAATTAAATAATTAAATTAATCAGTACTATTTATTTAAGCGCTTTATTTTTCATAAATCTAGTCTGCGCATTTCAGATTCAATAGTGTTTTCTAGCTCTTTTTGAAGATCCTCTTCTGTCTTGCCGTGAACATCAATAATGGGGCAAATTGAAACAGTAATTAACCCTGGATGTTTCAGAAAAGAATTTCTTGCCCATAGACGCCCTGAATTTTGAGCTACGGGAAGTATATTGGTATTTGTTGCTATGGCTAAGCGCACCCCGCCCTTACGGTATGCATTAAAAACTCCAACGGCAGTGCGTGTACCTTCGGGGTAGATGGCTATCCACTTACCGTCTTCTAATTGTTTCTTTCCTTGAGTCGCAACCGCCTGTCTGGATTTTTCACGATCACCCCGATTAATGTGAATCATCTGTAAGGAGGCTAATGCCCAGCCAAAAAAAGGCAGAAACAATAATTCCCTTTTAAAAACAAAACACAACTGCCTTGGAAAGATGGAGGGATATGCAATGGTTTCCCAGGCTGATTGATGTTTACCTAAAATGATCAAAGGAACAGTCGGATCTCTTGGAATATTTTCAAGCCCCTCTATTTGGTAATGAATTCCACAGAGCTTAGAAAGTACCCACAAAGTAGATCGACTCCAAAATCGAGCGATTTCATAGCGCGTATTAGGGCTAGTAAGTGGAATCGCTAGAAGAATAACGGTTGCACAGACCGTGATGTAGATAAAAGAGAATATATAAAACAGCAAAGAGCGTAGCCAAAGCATCACAATTACAAAAAGCCTATTCAAGTCACAGATAATTACTGACCATTCTAGCTGAGCAATCTAACTGAGCAACCTTTTCTTGGCGGCATTAAATTCAAGCTCAATGACATCGATAATTTCTGCAATACTAGGGACATTAGCAATCAAACCAACACCTTGCCCTGCTCCCCAGATATCTTTCCATGCTTTAACGCTAGTGCCATCCTTAGCGGCTTGAGACAACTTGGCAAAAGCGAGCGGATCACCAGGAGGCAGATTATCGGGATCTAAGCCCGCAGTAACAATACTTTGCTTGATATAGTTACCATGTATACCGGTGAAATGATCCGTATAGATAATGTCTGAAGCACTTGCATTAACAATTGCATCTTTATATTGTTGGCTAGCGTGAGCCTCTTTACTGGCAATAAACCGAGTACCGATATAGGCAAAATCCGCACCCATCGCTAAGGAGGCTAAAACTGCATCGCCAGTTGAAATTGCCCCAGATAAGATGATTGGACCTTTATACATCGCTCTAACTTCACCAACTAAAGCAAATGGTGAGAGATTTCCAGCGTGACCTCCTGCTCCAGCCGCAACCAGAATTAAGCCATCAACACCAGCCTCAAGAGCCTTTTGTGCATGACGAATACTAATAACGTCGTGTAAGACAATGCCGCCATAACTGTGTACTGCATCAATAATTTCCTTTACTGGCGCTCTTAGGCTAGTGATGTAGATTGGAACTCGATGTTTGACGCAAGTTCTTACATCTTGCTCTAAGCGGGTATTGGAAATGTGCACAATTTGATTAACAGCTAAAGGACCGACCCTGCAACTAGGGTTTTCTGTTTGGAATTTCTTGAGCTCATCCTGGATCATGGTTAACCATTCATCCAATAATTCAGGTGGCCTGGCATTTAATGCTGGAAACGAACCCACAATTCCAGCCTTACATTGCGCCAGTACCAACTCTGGGTAGCTTACCGTAAACATCGGCGCAGCAATAATTGGCAATCTTAATCCTTGCAAAACCAAAGGAATATGTGAATTACTCATAAGCTTCTCAGCTCCCGGCGTAGTATTTTTCCGACATTGGTTTTTGGCAAGTCATCTCTAAATTCAATATATTTTGGACGCTTGTAATTGGTAAATTCTTTTTTACAGTAATTCAAAACATCCTCTTCAGTGAGAGATGGAATGCTTCTGACAATAAAGATTTTTACAGATTCACCAGTATCCTCATTGGGAATGCCAATTGCCGCGCACTCCAAAACACCGGGCATCATAGAAATGACTTCTTCTAGCTCATTAGGAAATACTTTAAAACCAGAAACTACAATCATATCTTTCTTACGATCTACTATTTTGGTGTAACCCCCTTCATTCATAATGCCAATGTCACCAGACTTAAAAAACCCATCAGCAGTAAACACATTTTTTGTTTCTTTGGGCATATTCCAGTAACCCGCCATCACCTGGGGACCGCGAATACATATTTCCCCAGGAGTGCCGTATGGCACCTCTAAACCAGAGTCATCCAAAATAAGCACTTCGGTTCCCGGTACTGGCAAGCCTATAGTGCCCGTAAAACTCGGTATTAAAGGGGTATTTACGCATGCTACCGGAGACGTTTCTGAAAGACCGTAGCCTTCTGCGATTGGTACTCCAGTAATCTTTTGCCATTGATCGGCCACAATCTTTTGAACCGCCATGCCGCCACCAATAGTTACAAGCAATTTTGGTAATTTCACTTTTAAAAACTCAGGCCGGTGAACGAGCGCATTAAATAAAGTATTTACTCCGGGAAAAATATTAATGTTGGGATGTTTATCTAGGAGTTTGATAAAGCCATCAATATCACGAGGATTGGGTACTAGGATTAGTAATCCACCCTTTCGTATACCGAATAATGCACAAGCTGTGAGTGCAAAGATGTGATACATGGGTAAGGCACACAAGAAAACCAGTTGTTCAATTGATCTTTGGCGTAGACCAGGCTCTAGCCATAACTCCGTTTGAAAAACATTAGAAAGAATGTTTCGGTGTAACAAAATCGCGCCTTTGGCTACGCCTGTCGTTCCACCCGTGTATTGTAAAAAAGCAATGTCATCCAAAGATAAATTGGGTTTTAGTAGGTGCATGCTGGAGCCTTTATGCAAGGCGTCACTAAATTTGTCATGGACCAGATTCCAGCTTGGGACTACCTTTTTAACTTTACGCACAACAAAATCTACTACAACACCCTTAATGCCAATTAATTCACCAAGACTTGTAACCACCGTTTTTTTGAGGGGAACCGCATCGACGATTTGCTCATAAACATGAGCGAAATTCTCAAGAATAATTAATGCTGATGCGCCACTGTCTTTTAGCTGATACTCCAGCTCTCGAGCTGTGTATAGGGGATTAACATTAACAACGACAAATCCTGCTCGCAAAATAGCCAGCATAGAGACTTGAAACTGCAAAATATTAGGAAGCATGATTGCAATACGTGCCCCCGGCTCTAACCCTAAACCTTGCAGATAAGCGCCAAAATTTTTGGAGAGGTAGTCTAACTCTCTATATGTCATGAACTTACCCATGTATTCGCAAGCATTACGATTTGGGTAACGAGCAAAAGATTCCTCAAACATCTCCACTAGAGATGAATAAGCAGAAATATTCACTTCATGAGGAACGCCTTCTGGATAATTCTGCAACCAAGGCTTACTAGGATTCATCATAATTACGATACTCTGAAATAGTCGACATAAAAATAATTAACACATGATGTATTGGAAAGAAAAAGCCCTCAAGGCGAGGGCTTTTAATCAGGCACTGACTACATTAAAAACGGTAACCTACACCAACTAATACATCCGAACCATTTCCGCTAATTGTCATTCCATTAAGCACGGTACCGTTAGTCAATGTTGCTGATATGGTTTTTGTTCCGTAAGAAGCATAGTTAACTTCTCCAAAAGCATATAGGGACTCAGTGAACATCTGCTTATATCCCAGGCCAACTGTATAGCCCGATAAATTCGTTGTTTGATAAGCAAGAGTTGG
>CAIYZI010000034.1 GCA_903930665.1 uncultured beta proteobacterium | reverse complement strand
TAACGAAAGCTTTAATGGTAAGTTTAGAGATGAGTGCTTAGCAATGAACTGGTTTCACAGTAAAGAGCATGCCAAAGTGATTATTGAAACATGGCGTAAGCACTACAATTTAATCAGGCCACACTCAAGCTTGGATTATCAAACCCCAGCAGAGTTTGTAGCTGGATGGCAAAAGGAATTAATAACGGGAGCCAGAGTTCCTGGATGAAATTGGTCCGATAAAACCAGACAGGTCATACTGTAATACCCCCTTAGGCTTATTGTAGTATCGACAGATGGAGTGGATTTGAGTCAAAATAAAATTTAGCGTGATAAAAATCGAAGAAATTTTAATATCAACATTCTTTTTATTAAGAATGCATTATATATTTTATATAAATCATAAAAAAAATAGTCTAAGCTTATTTGATAGTTTACTGATTTTGCTATTAATTTCTTTACTATCATGAAGCATACAAAATATCGGGCTGACATAGATGGCCTAAGGGCTATTGCAATTATTGCCGTCCTGATTTTTCACGGGTTCCCGAAAATACTCAAGGGTGGATTTTTCGGAGTTGACATTTTTTTTGTGATTTCAGGGTTCTTAATTTCTACTTTTATATTTTTAAATATTGAGAATCAAGAATTTAGTTTTTCAAACTTTTACAGCAGAAGAATAAAGCGAATTTTCCCGTCATTGATCGTTGTGCTTGTATGCAGCGGAATTGCTGGTTGGTTTTTATTGTTGCCAGATGAATTTATGCAGCTGGGTAAGCATATTTTTTCTGGCTCAGTATTTCTATCCAACTACACTTTAAATAATGAGAGTGGTTATTTTGATAACTCTGCCGAAACAAAGC
This sequence comes from uncultured beta proteobacterium, assembly GCA_903930665.1. Taxonomy (GTDB): domain Bacteria; phylum Pseudomonadota; class Gammaproteobacteria; order Burkholderiales; family Burkholderiaceae; genus Polynucleobacter. The sequence continues at coordinate 2,342 of CAIYZI010000034.1, read as the reverse complement.
CCTTATTGCATTTATGGAGCTTGGCTATTGAAGAGCAGTTTTATATATTTTGGCCAATCTTGTTATCAATTGGTTACAAGGCCAAAAAGAAAGGTTATTTACTGGTCATTGCAGTTTTTCTAGCATCATTTCTTTTGAATATTTATTTCATAAAAATAGACCCTACTTTTACTTTTTATTCGATAGTGACCAGGTCCTGGGAGTTGATGATAGGAGGTCTTCTCGCTTTTGTAATGATTAAAAAGCCTAAGCTTCTCTCGGGATATAAACCACTGGCCTCTATCCTCGGCGTTTTATTGATTGGAATTGGCCTCTTTGTAATCGATAAGTCTTCAAGATTTCCTGGGTTTTATGCTCTATTGCCTTCATTGGGCGCGGCTTTGATTATTTTTGCAGGAAATGAAGCGCTTTTTAATAGATATATTTTGCAAAATAAGATGTTGGTCTTTGTTGGGCTAATTAGTTACCCGTTGTATTTGTGGCATTGGCCTTTATTATCATTTGCCCACATTATCGTTTCCACCACCCCTTCGGAGGAAGTAAGATTTTCTGCATTAATCATCGCCGTAATTTTTGCGTACCTTACATATAGATTTATTGAGAGACCGATTCGATTTGGTGCGAACCAAATCAACTACACTTTTTGGTTGGTTTTTGGAATGGTATTGGTCGGAAGTAGCGGTGGAGTGATATATCTAAATAATGGATTTGAAGGTCGCATGAAAAATGCAAACTTTGAAGAACTCACCCCATTAATTATTAAGTTAACAACTATCGCAGAAAATGATAGCCCTAAATTAAGCGATGAGAATAAAGGAATTCCCCCAGACCTAAAGGATGAGGGCCTTCAAATTAACCCCCAAATACCCTCAAAATCTACTGAGCCAGAATCGCTCTATTCTAGGGTTGCAGCTATCTACCCCAACAAAGACCCTTATAAAGAGTTTGTTGGGCCATTATGGAAGTACTCAACAAATCAACTTTGTTTAGCGAGGCTTCCATTTCCAGACGCGAAGATCTATGGGTGGTGGTTTTGTTCGCTTAGCAAGGATAAAGCACCAAGCATTTTGCTCATGGGAATCAGCCACTCTAACTCACTTTATCCGGGCTTAGTAAATCTATTGCCTAAGCAAACTATTCTTAGTTTTGGCACTTGCCCCATTGAGAGACAAAATCCAGCATCACTTGATTTGCCGACAGATAATACTCCTTGTAGCGGATATAAAATGCTCCACCAGCAAGAGTACATAAATAATATGATTAAAAATAATAAATCATTAAAATATGCCATAGTTGCTGGGATTGAAGGATCATTCAACGAAGATAGAATTGCGCGGTTTCGGCAGACTGTTGATTTTTTAGAACAACAAAATATTAGGGTAATTTTAGTAAGCCCTAATGTAAGGCCATCATACGATGTCAAGGGATGCTTGCCAAGACCGTCAGCCGCACCTGAATATGATTGTATTGCCCCATTAAGCGAAAGGGCCTCTCATGATGTCAATATAAAACCATTGTTTGACTCACTAAAAAAAACGAATCCAAAAGTTTTATTTTTTGACTCAAATGATATGTTTTGTAATGAAAAAGAATGTAGTTATATGTTGAATGGTATGCCTGCATTTAGGGACGAATTTGCCCATTTTTCCGAGTATGCAAGCAATTTACAAGCCCTATATTTCGAAAGATGGGCAAAAAATAAATTACCAGAAATCTTTCAATCTTCTGGTGGGAGATAGTTAATGGTCGGCATTCGTAAAATATTTTAATAATGACGTCTATGGGTGCTAGTTGATTGATAATATCTCACCCCTTAATATGAGTTACAAGTAGAATTTCTAAGTTGTTTTATTAGAAGGAAATTCTATAAAAACCTTCCGCTTCACCGATAGTCAAATCCCGGCCATCCTTAAACAAGTCCAAAGCGGATTGCCCATGGCAGATTTACTCAGAAGCCACGGCATTGGTAGCGCTACTTTTTATCCCTAAAGGGATTTCCTTTGGTCGCTATGTCGCTCCAAATACGGCGGCCTTGAAGCTTCTGAACTTAAACGCGTTAAGGAGCTAGAGCAGCAGCTCTCCGAATACAAAACGATGGTGGCTGAGCTGACCATTGACAACCGAGTGTAATATCCCCTAAAAAGTAGACGTTTTGGAAGGTGAGTTTTCTGTTGTTTATGGCAGTATTTACAACAGGAGAATCAATATGAAGAAGTCACGATTTACAGAGACCCAAATCGTTGGGATTCTGAAGGGATTGCGATGGCAGACATATTGCGCACGCATGGCATTAGCGGTGCCACTTTTTATCCCCAAAGGGATTTCCTTTGGTCATTATGGCG
>CAIYZI010000033.1 GCA_903930665.1 uncultured beta proteobacterium | reverse complement strand
TGCGCGGTAAAACTCAACAAGAAAAAGCCTATGATTTTTATGCGGATCGAGCCATGATTGAGCATGAGTTTGACACTCTTTGGGAGAAGCAAAAAGAGTTTAATTCGGCATTGTTTAGCGAGGCTGCAAGGCTGGAGCTAAAAGATATCCTCTTATTTCAACGTAATTTAAAGCCCGTTAGGCCAGGCCGCTGCACACTGATGCCAGAAGAAGAGCGCGCGCCACTTGCTTTGCCTAGCACCCAATTATTTAGAATTTACCAAGAAGTGAACAATCTTCGGATGCTGTCGGAAAATTTATCCGAAATGGTGCTTAGCAAAGAGCAGCGTGACCAGATCGTCTCTTTGCTGAACGTAAAAAATAAAGTGACCTTTAAGGCAATATCAAAAGCACTCAAACTTTCAGCCACCACTTCTTTTAATTTAGAAGATGTCAAACGTGAATTCCTAAAAGGAAATAGCACGGCAGCAATTTTATCCAAGGATGATCTTATTGGCGAGGCTTGGCATGCCCTTAGCCTGCAAGAGCCAGATGCGATAGTTGATCACCTTTTAAATGAACCTAGCGAACAAAAAGTAATAGTTTGGTTGATGAATCAATTTAATTTAGATGAGGGTACCGCTGAAAGAATTGCCAATGTACCACTACCAGAAGGGTATGGAAATCTTAGCAAAGCTGCGCTAGACAAAATTCTTCCTGAACTAATAAAGCAAGTCATTACCTACGACAAGGCAGTCATAGCAGCTGGATTTGATTCCCATAGCGCCCTTTCTCATTCCCAATCTACCGGTGAAATTATGGAATTATTGCCTTACTATGGCGATCCATTGCGTCGACATGTTGCTTTTGCCAAGGATAACCCCCGCAATGATGAAGAGCGTTATGGAAAAATTGCTAATCCCACGGTACATATTGGTCTAAATGAGCTACGTAAAGTTGTTAATGCCTTAATTAAACGCTATGGTCATCCAAGCGAAGTCATTGTTGAAGTTACTCGTAACCTAAAGCTGAGCCGGGAAAAGAAATTAGAAATCCAACGCGATCAAAAGGTCAGGCAAGATTTCAATGACAAATTAGTCAATGAAGCATGCGAAGCTTTAAAGCTAAACCCAAATACTTTAGATCGCTCTAAACGCAGGGAGTTGTCGCAAAAAATGCAACTTTGGTATGAGCTTAACCCCCAAGATGTTGCCAATCGGTGCTGCCCCTATACTGGCGAGCAATTAAGTATCTCTAGACTACTTTCTAGTGAGGTGGAAATTGAACACATTTTGCCTTATTCAAGGACATTAGATGATTCCCTCAACAATAAAACGGTTTGTATGGGTCGCGCCAATCGAATCAAGGGAAACGATACGCCTTTCGAAGCTTTTGGTGCGAAAACAGAACTAGGCTATGACTATGATGCTATATTGCAACGAGCTTCGTTCATGTCAAAAAATAAAGGCAAGCGATTTGCGGCGGATGGATATCAGCGCTGGCTAAAAGAAGATCAGGATTTTCTAGCTAGAGCACTCAACGATACGGCCTATTTATCACGGATTGCCAAAGAGTATTTAGCATTGATTTGCCCGCCGAATCGTGTTCGGGCGATCCCAGGTCGGATGACTGCTCTACTTAGGGGAACCTTTGGCTTGAATCAATTGCTTTCTGGTGATAACTCCAAGAACCGTAATGATCATCGTCATCACGCTTTGGATGCTGCTGTAATTGGCGTAACTGATCAAGGATTATTGCAGAAGTTTTCACAAGCCAGCGCCAATGCAAGAAGTATGCAGTTAAATCGGCTTGTTGAAAATATGCCATTGCCTTGGGATACTTTTAGGGAGCATGTAGAAAGAGGGCTCTCGAATATTATTGTTAGTCATAAGCCTGATCATGGTTATCAAGGGGCTATGCATGAAGCAACTGCTTGGGGTCTTCGGGATGATGGTGTAGTGACTACGAGGATTCGTGGGGACGGTGTTGATCACCGGGTTCGTAAGTTTGAAAATAGAAAATTGGTAGAAATTAGTAGCACTAATAACCCGATACGCCATGGCCGCAACGCTGATGGAGACCCGGTTGCCTATAAGGGTTATGTTGGTGGAAGTAACTACTGCATGGAAATTTGGAGTGATGAGAAAGGGAAGTGGCATGGCGATGTGATTAGTACCTATCAGGCTTATCAAGTAATTCGAAAACTTGGAGAAGTTAATGGTGCCAAGAGATTAAATCATCCAGTTTTAACTCAGTCCGAAAAGCTATTGGTGATGCGCTTGATGATTAATGATTATGTAAAACTGAAGGTTGATGGCGCCAATAAAATAATGCGTGTTGTGACGCTGAATGGTAG
>CAIYZI010000032.1 GCA_903930665.1 uncultured beta proteobacterium | reverse complement strand
GTATCGCTACCATCCAAGGCAACCAATATCTGTTTAAACATGGTCTTTATTCCTCAAGAAAAATGAACTTATATACATTTTCATACTACTACTCAAAATACTCCTTATTCAAGGGCATGCGTAGCAATAACGATCTAAAGCCCCTTCATAAAGTCTAAAATACCAAAAAGACTGGAAAGACCCATTACCCTATCGAGATGGCTAAAAAAATTCATCCAGATGTGATCAAGCTAGGCATAGTCAGTTTTTTGACTGACCTAAGCTCGGAAATGATTTTTTCAGTCTTTGCGATTTTTTTTACGGGAATAGCCGGAGCCTCTGCCGCGCTACTGGGTCTAGTTGAAGGTTTGGCGGATTTAGCATCAGCATCACTCAATTATTTTTCTGGCTGGATCTCCGATAAAACTGGCAAACGTAAAATATTTGCCGTGGCTGGTTATGGATTTTCCACTTTAGCCAAATTGATATTAGTCATCTCCACATCCGTTCTGAGCTTAAGCATTTTTAGAGTGATTGAAAGATTAGGAAAAAGCTTTCGAGGTGCACCTCGAGATGCATGGCTAGCCGATCTTACCCATCACCAGAACAGAGGCTATTCGTTTGGTATTCATAAAGCGCTAGATAAATCTGGTGCTATCTTGGGGCCACTAGTCGCTTATGGGCTGATAACCTTCCTTGGAAATAATCCTCAATCATTCAAAATTCTTTTTGTCGTAGCCCTTATTCCAGCACTATTGAGCGTGGTCGTTTTAACGAAGATCAAGGATCAGCCATGCGTGAAAAGTGAAAGGATCAGCATAGTCGCCGCTTGGTCAAAACTAAGTGATCAATATAAGCAATATCTTGTGATATCAACCATCTTCTCACTGGCATACTTTAGTTTTAGCTTTTTGCTTTTAAAGGCTTATGCCTTGGGCTTTTCTTTAAAAGATGTCATTTTGCTATATGCCACTTTTAATATTTCTTGTGCGCTCTGCTCGCCCGGGATCGGCAAACTCAGCGACTATCTTGGCAGGGAGCACATCATCATGCTCAGCTATGCGATATACATTGCTATCTGTTTGGGATTTATTTTTGCAAATACCCAGTGGCATATTGTTTGCCTATTTGTTTTGTTTGGCATTTTTTATGCAATTGATGAAGCGCAAAACAAGGCTTTTGTTGCAGATCTAGAAACCAAGAGAAGAGGTTCAGCGATGGGGCTCTACAGTTTCTGTACGGGAGTGGCTTATCTACCAGCCTCACTTATCGCTGGGTCTTTGTGGCTAATTAACCCAAACTACGCATTCATTTTTTCAGGGATTTTTGCTTTCATTGCCCTAATCCTACTCAAGCACTTTAATCAAATCTGGCGGCTTAAGAATGCACCACAATGACGCCAGACTGAATACCATCCTCTAAGTCACTCAGAGTCATATATGCCAGTTGATTATTCGGCATTTCAAGTTGTAAGTGTCCCGATAGGTGTGTCATCACCATGTACTCACCAGGATCAATTTGCGTTAAAGATTCATCAATCCCATCTGATAGATTTGCCCTACCACTGCAAGCTTGTGTAACACGAATTTTCATATAGGCCTTAGGGAGCGATTGATTATTAGGGTTTAGGGACAAGGAGTTATCAGGACATGAAGATTTACGATTACCGAGCCTATATAGATATTAGAACTTTTATTCTAAATCGACTACTGCGAAATAAGTTTACTCGCTAAAAATGTCGGAAAAATGACAAAACCCGCC
>CAIYZI010000031.1 GCA_903930665.1 uncultured beta proteobacterium | reverse complement strand
TCGTGGAGCTTGGAGTCGCCCTTAATAGACTCCCGGGGTTGCCCCTCCCCCGTTGTAATGAGGCGCAGGGTTGGTGTGCCGTATGCCGCGACCCGCGATTAGAAGACAGTTTTCAGGCGCGCGCCTGCATTGATGACCTAAAGGAGGTCTCTGCGGCGATCGTCAAGTGTGGCACCGATTGAACCAACATTTAACTCGGTGAGCTAGGCAAGATATGCCTGGGATAGCTTGGTCCACACTCGTAAACCGCCTACGGCTATGCCATAAGCGGTATTAATTGTCCCCTAACGCAGCGCGCAGCGACGCCCTCCCTCCATAGGAGAGTGTTATGAAACGCATGTTGTTTAATGCAACTCAACAAGAAGAGTTGCGAGTTGCCATCGTCGATGGTCAAAAACTCATTGATATTGATATTGAAGCTGCCGGTCGTGAACAACGTAAAGGCAATATTTACAAAGGTGTTATTACTCGCATCGAGCCATCGCTTGAGGCTTGCTTTGTAAATTACGGCGAAGAACGCCACGGTTTCTTGCCATTTAAGGAAGTAGCCCGCACTTATTTCAAAGAAGGTATCGACGTTCGCAATGCATCCATCAAGGAAGCTCTGCGCGAAGGTCAAGAAATCATTGTTCAGGTAGAAAAGGAAGAGCGCGGCCAAAAAGGCGCGGCTTTGACCTCCTTTGTCTCTTTAGCTGGTCGTTATTTGGTTTTGATGCCAAACAACCCACGTGGTGGTGGTGTATCCCGCCGTATTGAAGGCGAAGATCGTCAAGAACTCCGCGAAGCCATGGCTCAATTGGAAGTAGCCGAAGGTATGAGCATCATTGCTCGTACAGCGGGTATTGGCCGTGATGCCACTGAATTGCAGTGGGATTTAAGCTACCTCATGCAGTTATGGAAGGCGATTGATGAAGCCGCTAAAGGCAACTCAGCACCTTTATTGATCTATCTCGAGTCCAGCTTAGTTATTCGGGCGATTCGCGACTACTTCCAGCCAGATATCGGTGAGATCCTCATTGATACCGATGATATTTTTGAACAAGCTCAGGCATTTATGTCTGTTGTGATGCCTGATAACCTCCCAAGGGTTAAGCGCTATCAGGACGATGTGCCATTGTTCTCACGATTCCAAATCGAACATCAGATCGAAACCGCTTATTCACGCACAGTCCCACTTCCTTCTGGTGGCGCAATCGTGATTGACCATACTGAAGCCTTGGTTTCAGTTGACGTGAACTCAGCACGTGCAACCCGCGGATCTGATATTGAAGAAACCGCTACCCGCACCAACCTAGAGGCCGCCGATGAAATTGCTCGTCAAGCACGTTTACGTGACTTGGGTGGCTTGATTGTTATTGACTTCATCGATATGGAGTCGAGTAAAGCTCAAAAAGACGTTGAGAATCGCTTACGTGATGCCTTACGTCATGACCGCGCACGCGTTCAAATGGGTAAAATTTCTAAGTTTGGCTTGATGGAAATGTCACGCCAGCGTTTACGACCTGCCCTCTCTGAGGGTAGTCATGTCACTTGCCCACGTTGTAATGGCACTGGCCATATTCGCGATACCGAATCTTCTGCATTGCAAGTCTTGCGCATCATCCAAGAAGAAGCAATGAAAGAAAACACGGCAGCGATTCATACCCAAGTACCAGTGGAAGTAGCTGCTTTCTTATTGAATGAAAAGCGCGCTGAAGTAATCAAGATTGAAAGTCGCTTCAAAGTCAATGTCTTGATGATTCCTAATAAGCATTTAGAAACACCTCATTACAAACTTGAACGCTTACGTCATGATGACCCACGTCTTGATGATCAAAAAGCGAGCTATGTAATGGCCGAAGAGGCTGCACGCGAACTTGAGACTGACACTACTGTTAGTCGCAAAGATGCGGATGTGAAAGTGCGTCCAGAAGCAGCTGTAAAAGGAATTACTCCTAATCAACCTGCTCCTGTAAGCCAGCCACGTCCTCCTCGTGCTGACAAAACAAAAACTGAGAGCACAGGCGGATTCTTTGCGTTTATTAAGAACCTGTTCTCTTCATCAACACCAGAAGCAAAACCAGAATCAAGCACTACACGTGGTCGCAACCCAGCCAACCGTAATAACGATCGCAATCGTAATCGCGGACGTCGTGGTGAGCGTACTGGCGAGCGTGCAGAGCGTCCAGCCGCAAATACAGTTGAGGGTGCAAGTACAGAAGCGAATACCAACAACCGCAACCGTAATGGCAATCGCAATGGCAACCGCAATCAAAATGGCCCAAAACCAGAGCGTCAAGAAGCCAATCGCAACCCAGTTGCTGTAACACCAGCAACTGAAGCTGCACCGGGAGCAGAAGTTGCTCCAAGCGCGGATGGAGAAGAACGTCGTGGCCGTGGTCGCAATCGTCGGGGCCGTGGTCGCGGTCAACGTGGCGAACGCACTGAAAATACCGGTGAAACAACATCAGAGATCACCAATGTAGATGCCGCTGCTACAGCTTTACCTGCAACGCCTGCTTTAGATGTACCCATTATGGTTGTGGCTGAATCTACAAGCGTTACTGCAGTAGATTCCACGCAAGGTGAAGTGAAAGAGCGTACCGAAAGAACTCCTCGTGCACCTCGGCAAAATAACCGTCCGGCGCGAACAGCCTCTGAAGCTAGTACAGTACCTGTCACTGCCCATGTTACCCCTCCTATTGCCCCTCCCGCCGCTCCAGCGATTCAAGAAATCGCCAAGCCAATGCCAGAGCTTCCAAAGGTTGCCTTCAAGGCGCTTGAAGAAACTCCTTTGCATAGCGTAGTGGAATCAGCAGGTATGGTTTGGGTTGCAACAGACGCCAGTAAGCATGCAGAAGCCCAAAATCAGATTCAAGCTGAGCCCGCAAAGGTCAATTTAGGTAGAGCACCTAAACCAGCTGCGAGCCTGCCTGATGGCCCAATGGTTTTAGTTGAAACCGGCGGCCAAGAAAAAACGCTTTAAACATAATTTCTCCAGATCGCCATTTATCTCACAAGGATATTTGGCGGTTTGGCAGAAACACCATTTCACAGCCATAATTCGTACATGGTTGAAAAAGTTATCCCCATTCGAATTAATGAAGGCAAAGGTCTAGCGCCCCCTATTCCAACGCAACTTGTAGAAGGTCCTCAATCCATAGCGGATTCTCGTGGACGTACCTTACGCGACTTACGCATTTCCGTCACAGATCGCTGTAATTTTCGCTGCACTTACTGCATGCCAAAAGAGATTTTTGATAATAACTATCCCTATCTTGCGCATAATGATTTACTCACCTTTGAAGAGATTGCGAGACTAACCAATATCTTTGCTGGTATTGGGGTGGAAAAAATTCGCCTCACTGGTGGTGAACCCTTATTGCGTAAAAATCTCGAAGCTTTAATTGAGATGCTCGCAAAAATTCATACGCCATCTGGACAGCCTTTAGAGCTAACGCTAACGACCAATGGAAGTCTTTTAAGAAAGAAGTCGGCAACATTGAAGTTGGCAGGCTTACAAAGACTCACGATTAGTCTTGATGGCCTTAGCGACGCCATATTCCAAAAAATGAATGGGGTTGATTTTCCAGTATCCGATGTGCTCGACGGAATCAAGGCTGCTCAAGAAGCAGGATTCACCAACATCAAAGTCAACATGGTGGTGAAAAAAGGTACAAACGATCAAGAAATATTACCGATGGCCAAATACTTTAAAGGCACTGGCGTCATACTTCGCTTCATTGAATTTATGGATGTTGGCAGCTCTAATGGTTGGAATATGGAGCAAGTACTCCCCTCCAAGGAAGTGCTTGCAAAAGTCAATGAAGTCTTTCCACTTGAACCCGTTCATGCTAACTATGCTGGAGAGGTTGCAAAACGTTGGCGCTATGCCGATGGCTCTGGCGAGATCGGCGTTATTTCTAGTGTTACTCAAACTTTTTGTCATGAGTGCAGTCGCGCACGCATTTCAACTGATGGGCAAATGTATCTTTGTTTGTTTGCGAGTGAAGGCTATGACTTTAAGACCTTACTTCGCTCTGGAAAAAGTGATCTGGAAATTACCAATTCCATCATGGGAACCTGGTCAAAACGCGATGATCACTATTCTGAAATTCGGGGCTCTCAAATAAGCAATATGTCATCTAGCAATCGTAAGGTTGAGATGTCCTACATCGGCGGCTAATGATTTCTGTAGACCTAATCACTGGACTTATTTTGGCAGGTGGGCGTGCTCAACGCATGGGCGGAATTGATAAAGGACTTATTCCTTTTCATGGAAAGCCTTTAATTGAATCGGTTATTTCTCGTCTTTCGCCTCAAGTTGGCAAAATAATCATCAATGCAAATCGCAGTATTACCAAGTACTCGGTATATGGCTACCCGGTAATCATTGATGAAACGCCAGATTTTTCTGGACCTCTAGCTGGATTTGCAGTTGGGCTTAAAAACTGTAAAACACCTTACTTACTGACCTCCCCATGCGACACCCCTCTATTACCTAAAGATTTAGTAAGCCTACTTGCCATCAAGTTGGAACAAGAAAAATTACAGCTTGCCTTCGCCTCAACAAGAGATTCCAATGGAAAAGTTTGGTCTCAACCTGTTTTTTGTCTCATGCGTAGTGATCTGGAAAACTCTTTAAATGCATTTTTAAAAAATGGGGATTTGAAGATTGATCATTGGTTTAAGACTCTACGTACAGGTAGCGTCCTCTTTGAGGATGAGCTAGCTTTTACGAATGTAAATACGCCGGAAGAACTAAAGGCTTTAGAAGAGGCAGTTCAATGACCCAAGCACCCAGCGACCCCATCTTACTAAGTACCTCTTTGCATGTTGATGAAGCGCGTAAAGCGATAGCAAGTCTAGTGAATGAGTTGATTCATGAGTCACAATATATGAACACTACTCATGACAAAGAATGCATCGCCTTAGACCAGGCAATTGATCGAATACTAGCTGAGGATTTGCTCTCGCCAATTGACGTTCCTGCAGCCGATAACTCCGCCATGGATGGCTATGCCTTTCATGGCGTATGTCTTGATGAAAGTGGGCAAACTGTTGTCCTACAGATCATTGGGACTGCTTATGCAGGTAAGCCTTATGATGGCAAGGTTGAACCCGGGCAATGCCTCAAGATTATGACTGGTGCATTAATGCCCCAGGGGCTAGACACCGTTGTTCCGCAAGAATTCACGACTGAACTTACCCTTAATGACAAGCCAGCAATCGAGTTCAACCGTACCTTATTAAAGAGTGGTGAAAATCGTCGCCTGCGTGGTGAAGATCTCCAAAAAGGAAAAGCTGCGATTTCAGCTGGTCGCATTTTGCGTCCATCCGATCTGGGCTTAGCCGCCTCTTTAGGAATCGCCGAGCTCAAAGTTCGCCGCAGACTAAAAGTAGCCATCCTCTCATCTGGAGATGAGTTATGCCCGCTTGGACAAAAGTTAGAAGCTGGAAGTATTTATGACAGCAACCGCTACAGTCTGATTGGATTATTAAACCGCCTGAATTTAGAGATCATCGATTGCGGCATAGTTCGCGATGACCCAAGCGCCTTAAAGCAGGCTTTTTTCGAAGCTACTAAAGTGGCAGACGTATTGATTTGTTCTGGTGGTGTTTCGGTCGGTGAAGCGGACCATACAAAACAGATTTTGCAAGATCTAGGTGATGTGGGCTTTTGGAAAATTGCCATGCGACCAGGTAGGCCTATGGCTTTTGGTACTCTTAAGTCTGTACCCGGGCAGTCTTTTGCTCACAGGACTTTATTCTTTGGCCTACCAGGAAATCCCGTCGCAGTAATGGTGACTTTCTATCAGTTTGTACGTTCAGCACTTTTACAGCTCAATGGCGCCTCACAAACCAGTCCCCCAATAACTCAAGCTATCGCACAAGACCCCATTCGCAAAAGAGCTGGGCGTACTGAATTTCAGCGCGCTATTTTGGGACGCCGTGAGGATGGTAAGCCAACAGTAAGAACAACAGGTAGTCAGGGTGCAGGGATTTTGCGCTCTATGAGTGAGGCCAATTGTTTTATTATTTTGAACCATGAGCAAGGCAATGTAGCAGCTGGTTAAGTGGAACGCAATCTGTACCTTGGTCGTCAAGGGTCCGATCAAGAGAGCTGATTTGATCATGATGGA